>NZ_JAODJG010000038.1:0-171536 GCF_028156745.1 Streptococcus gwangjuensis | reverse complement strand
CATACACTTGAATCTTGGGCAGGAAGTCTGGATCCAAATCTCAAAAAATCCAAAGTTAAGGTTTTAGAGGCTTCAGAAGGAATGACGTTGGATCGTGTCCCTGGTCTAGAAGATGTGGAAGCCGGTGATGGAGTTGATGAAAAAACGCTTTATGACCCTCATACTTGGCTAGATCCTGAAAAAGCTGGCGAAGAAGCGCAAATTATCGCTGATAAACTTTCAGAGGTTGATAGTGAGCACAAAGAAACTTATCAGAAAAATGCGCAAGCCTTTATCAAAAAAGCTCAAGAATTGACTAAGAAATTCCAACCTAAATTTGAAAAAGCGAGTCAGAAAACATTTGTAACCCAACATACAGCCTTTTCTTATCTAGCTAAGCGATTTGGACTCAATCAGCTTGGAATCGCAGGTATCTCTCCAGAACAAGAACCAAGTCCAAGACAATTAACAGAAATTCAGGAATTTGTTAAAACCTATAAGGTTAAAACGATTTTTACAGAAAGTAATGCTTCTTCGAAAGTAGCTGAAACTCTTGTCAAATCAACAGGTGTGGGTCTAAAAACTCTGAATCCCTTAGAGGCAGACCCACAAAATGACAAGACTTATTTAGAAAATCTTGAAGAAAATATGAGTATTTTAGCAGAAGAATTGAAATGAGGAGATTATGAAAATAAATAAGAAGAAACTTGCTGCTGGTGCAGCTGTTGTCCTTTCTTTAAGTCTTTGTATTTATGCATTGAATCAACATCAGACAGGAGAGAACAAAGATACGAATCGTGTATCTTATGTCGATGGGAAACAAGACACTCCAAAAACAGAGACACAAACACCAGAGCAAGTCAGCAAAAAAGAAGATATCCAGGCTGAACAAATTGTTGTGAAAATCACCGATCAAGGTTATGTGACTTCACACGGTGATCATTTCCATTATTATAATGGTAAAGTTCCTTTTGATGCGATTTTCAGTGAAGAACTTTTGATGAAAGATGCCAATTATCAATTGAAAGACGCTGATATTGTCAACGAAGTCAAAGGTGGTTACATTATCAAGGTGGATGGTAAGTATTATGTTTACCTTAAGGATGTGGCACATGCGGACAACGTTCGTTCGAAGGACGAAATTGAACGTCAAAAACAAGGACATACTCACGATGCACCAACATCTAATAGTGCAGTGGCGCTTGCTCAATCTCAAGGTCGCTATACTACTGATGACGGCTACATCTTTAATGCATCTGATATTATAGAGGATGCTGGTGATGCTTATATCGTCCCTCACGGTGGACATTACCACTACATTCCAAAGAGTTCCTTGTCTGCTAGTGAATTGGCTGCAGCACAAGCTTACCTCTCTGGAACTAGAAATCAGCCTAGTGTGACTGACTATCGTCCAAGTACAAATGGGACTGGTCAAACTACCAAGCCTATTCAACAGGCTGAAATACCAAGTAATAAATCCGAGAGTCTTCAAAGTCTATTACAGCAGCTCTATGCTCTTCCAAGTACTCAACGATATGCTGAATCGGATGGTTTGACTTTTGACCCTGCTAAGATTTTAAGCAGAACACCGAGTGGTGTAGCGATTCCTCACGGAAATCACTATCATTTCATCCCCTATACAAAGCTTTCTGCATTAGAAGAAAAGATTGCGAGAATGATTCCTTTGTCTAGTGACAGTGTAGAACCAACACCATTGGAGAATCCAAGCAAACCAGCAGAAAAACCTACTCAGCAAAACCATCATCATGAGCAAGATGGTGACCATAGAAGTCAGGACCTTAAGCATGAAAAGCATGGACATGATGGAGATGGACATGACCACCATCATGATGAAGACCATGATCATGGTTTTGATGCCAATCGTGTCATCAGTGAAGATGCGGCAGGCTTTGTTATGTCACACGGTGATCATAATCATTACTTCTTCAAGAAGGATTTGACAGCAGAGCAAATTAAGTCGGCTCAAGATCATTTAAGAGGTAAGACGCCAGTAACACCAAGTCCAGCCCATGATGATCACGATGAAGATACACACGGTCATCACCATGACGAACATGGCCATGATTTCGATGTCAATCGAATTATCAGTGAAGATGCGGCAGGCTTTGTCATGACTCATGGTGACCACAATCATTACTTCTTTAAGAAAGATCTAACACCAGAACAAATCAAGGCGGCGCAGGATCATTTGAGAGGTAAAACTCCAGTAACACCAAGCCCAGCCCATGATGATGAACATGATAAAGATAATCATGGTCGCAAACATGATGAAGACCATGATCACGGTTTTGATGCTAATCGTGTCATCAATGAGGATGAGCAAGGTTTTGTCATGAGTCATGGTGACCACAATCATTACTTTTTCAAGAAAGACTTGACAGCAGACCAAATTAAGGCTGCACAAGATCATTTAAGAGCTAAGACGCCAGTAACACCAAGTCCAGCCCATGATGATCACGATGAAGAAGATCATGCTCACCATCACGGTGAAGACCATGATCACGGTTTTGATGCCAATAGCGTCATCAGTGAAGATGTGTCAGGCTTTGTCATGAGTCATGGTGACCATAATCATTACTTCTTCAAGAAGGATTTGACAGCTGATCAAATCAAGGCAGCGCAAGATCATTTAAGAGCTAAGACTCCAGTAACACCAAGTCCAGCTCAGGATGATAAGCACGATGGTGATGATCATGGACATCATCATGGTGAAGAACACGATCACGGTTTTGATGCTAATCGTGTCATCAGTGAGGATGAGCAAGGTTTTGTCATGAGTCATGGTGACCACAATCATTACTTTTTCAAGAAAGACTTGACAGCAGACCAAATTAAGGCTGCACAAGACCATTTGAAAACACATCATGATGCAGAGCCTGTAAAACCTCTTGCTAAAACGGTAGAGTCTTTCTCAAGAGATGCTAGCGATGAAGAAAAGATTGCTTATATTTCTAAGACCTACGGCGTTCCACTTGAAGCTATTAGAATTTCAAACGGATTCTTTGTCTTTGGAAACCCAGACCAAGCCTACGATCCAACTCATATCCATCCCTATGCTGTTCGTAAAGAACACGTTCGGATTCCTCTTCAAACTGGCAATCCAGAACTTGATTTCCTAAATGAACTCTACACGACTGCTTTGCGAGATGGTGTGTCTCCTTATAGCTTACAGGTAGAAAATGGTAGTTTTGTGATTCCTCATGGCGACCACAATCATTACATCAAGGTTCAAACGAAGGGTTATGAAGTGGCTTTGAAAAACAAGATTCCAGCTCTACAATCCAATTATCAACCTGGAGCTTTTGATGAGAAGGCAGTCTTGGAAAAAGTGGATCAACTTCTAGCTGATAGCAGAAGTATCTACAAAGACAAGCCTATCGAACAAAGACAGATTGAGTTAGCTTTAGGCCAGTTTACTGAAAACATGAAGAAACTGGCAACTAACTCTACAGCAGGTTATCTTGCAACCCTTGATCTCTTTGATAAGCAATATATCCATATTGATGAAAGTGTCAAACCTGTTGAAACCAGTGCTCTAGATAAGAAATATCAGGTCTTGATTGATAAAATCAAGACACTGGATACAGACTCTTATGGACTTCCGAAGAAAGACCTTCTCGTTCGACTCCAAGAAGCTAAATTGGCTAAAGATGAAGCTGCTTTAGCAGCTGTTGAATCACAACTTCAAGCTCTTCAAGACTTTAATGATCGAACAGGTGTTACAACAGTTGAATACATCAAGTATTTCTACGAACACGTAAATGACGGTCGTTTGAGTGATGAACTTCGTAATAAAGTAGCTCAGTTGACTTGGACCTTGTATCAATCTCAATCCTTCCTTAAGGCAGCAGAATTGAACAAATTATTCCCAAGCATCTATCAGGCAAAACAAGAAGTGGAAGAAGCTTTGAAAGCTCAACCAACTACTGCTAAATCGATTCAGACTGTTCTAGATACTGAAAAAGTAGATAACCAAACTGCCAAGACAGCTATTTATGGCTTCTTGAAAGAATTGTACGGAGACTTTATGCCTGAAGAACATGTCAATCATGTTAGCAAGGAAGAAGTAGAAAGTCTTTTGAGCAAGGCAAATCAACTCTTAGAACAAATCCAAGAAGAAGGAATCAGACAATCCTTGGCAGAAGAAGTAGAAAATCTAAAAGCTGCCACAAACAAGGCTGATGCAGACTTGGATGAAGTAAACAGTCAGGTGAAAGATGTCTTGACTCGTATCGCTAGCGCCCTTCAACAAGAAAAGGAAAATGCTGAGCAAGATCCTCAGACACTTGTACTTTATCAAAAACTCTACGATATTCTTATGTCGCTTCATGCTTATTTAGAAAACAATAAGGGTTCTGATGCAGACTTTGATAAAGTAGATGCATTGCTAGATCAACTTTCTGCTAAGAGTAAGGATAAAGCCGCTTTACTTGAATTGACAAAAGCTATCCTAGTTTTGAATCAAGAAATCAAGTCAAAATCAAGTGCAAGTGAAGAAACAACTCCATCAACAAATGCTGAATCAAATGGTGATAAGACAAGTGCTGAAAACCAACCTAACGCAACTACAGAATCTAACAGTGAAACTGCCATCGACGAAAACAAACCGAGCAAGGCAACAGATTCTAAACCTGCTGAATCAGCTTCAGAAAAGGAAACAACAGAATCTACAACAAGTACTGGAAATCAAGAAAAACCAGCAGAATAAAAAGAAAGGCGAAGTAGCTGAGCTACCTCGTCTTTTTAGTCTTTATAAGCTACGATACCAATGATGGTATCAACTGCACGTTCCATGGTCTGAAGACTGACGTATTCAAAACGTCCGTGCATATTTTCTCCTCCCGCAAAGATATTAGGAGTTGGGATTCCCATAAAGGAAATCTTAGAGCCGTCTGTCCCTCCACGAATTGGTTCGATAATAGGAGTGATACCTAAATCTTCCATAACGGCTTTGGCAATGGTAACTGGAGTCATGTCTTTTTCAATGACTTCTTTCATATTGTAGTACTGGTCTGTCAAGTTTAGGGTGACACGGTCGCTACCAAGTTCTTGATTCATCTTATCAGTGATTGACTGCATAGCTGCTTTACGCGCTTCAAAGGCATCTTTTTCAAAATCACGAATGATGTAGCTTGCATGCGCCTCCTCGACACTACCTGTCACATCCATAAGATGGTAGAAGCCTTGGTAACCTTCTGTTAACTCAGGTCGATCATTCTCTGGAAGTTGATTATGAAAATCAATTGCTAACTGAAGGGCGTTGACCATTTGCCCTTTTGCTGTACCAGGGTGGACATTGCGTCCTTGGAAATGCAATTCAGCCCCAGCTGCTGAAAAAGTCTCGTACTGAAGCTCACCTAGTGGCCCACCATCAACTGTGTAGGCAAAATCAACATCAAAATCTTCTGCATCAAATTTATTAGCACCAACACCGATTTCTTCATCTGGACCAAAGCCAACACGAATCTCACAGTGCTTAATTTCAGGATGAGCAGTCAGATATTCAATAGCAGTCATAATCTCAGCAATTCCTGACTTGTCATCAGCACCTAGCAAGGTTGTTCCATCTGTTGTGATGAGCGTTTGGCCTGGATATTTCTCAAGACTCTTAAAGTCAGCTGGATCGAGTTTGAAACCAGAATTTCCTAGTTCAATCACACCACCATCGTAGTTTTCAATTACCTGTGGATTGACTCCTTCGGCATTAAAATCAGCAGTATCCATGTGAGATATAAAGCCAATCTTACGTGTTAAAGATGGATCATTGGCTGGTAAGGTTCCAATTGCAAAACCGTTTGGTAGATAATAAACATTTTGTAATCCAACACGTTTCATTTCAGGAATAAGAACATTTGTCGCAAAGTCAACTTGACTCTGCGTACTTGGAGTAGTAGTAGAGTGTTCATCAGAGCGCGTGTTAACCTTAACATAGGTTAAGAAACGGTCCAAGAGATTTGGGTAAGTCATAAAAACTCCTTTTGAATTCATTTTTTCCATTGTATCATAGAAAGAAGAGAAAAACAAAAAAACAGAAGATTAAGAATGTTCCTATGTTGGCGTTTACTTATTTGTGGATTCATGATAAAATAAACTTGATAAAAACATCACAAGGAAGCAGTTATGAAAAAAGCAATTTTAATGATGACGTTCGGTTCGCCAGAAGAGATTACCTTTGAAGGTGTGGCTGATTTTTTCACAAATATTCGTCGTGGAGTGAGACCTCAAGACCACGAGATTCAAACTCTCTATGATAATTATGTAAAAATTGGGGGCACGCCTCTGCAAAAAATTACCCGAGAAGAGGTTGCTTTGGTAGAAGCTAGGCTGGGGAATGAATACAGTGTTTATTTTGCTAATAAGTTTTCTAGACCCTTTATCCCAGATGTGATTGGTCAGATGGAAGTAGACGGTATTGAGCAGTGTATTTGCTTGATTTTAGAACCCCATTATTCTTTCTACTCTGTCATGGGCTATGAGAAATTTTTAGAAAGCAAACAAATTCAATTTTTAGTTATTAAGGATTGGTATCAAGAAGAAGCGCTCTTAAACTATTGGGCAGATGAAATTGATAAGATTTTAAAAGAAGAAGTAAAGCAGGATAGCTTTAAAGTCATCTTTTCAGCTCACAGTGTCCCCATTTTTGCCTTGGATTTTGGTGATCCTTATATCGATCAAATTTTTGAAAATAGCAAGCTAGTCGCTGAAAAACTAGGTTTGAGTTCTGAGCAATATACTAACACTTGGCAAAGTGAAAGTGATATTGGGATTCCATGGATTAAGCCAGATGTCTTAGAGTATCTTAGAGAGCAGAAAGAACATCCAGACCATTATATTTTTGTTCCTATCAGCTTCATCAGCGAGCATATTGAAGTCTTGTTTGACAACGATGTGGAATGTTATGACTTGTGTCAGGAATTTGGGGTGAACTATCATCGTCCACCAATGCCAAATACAGATTCTCGTTTGATTGATGCCTTGGTCAATACAGTCAGAGCTAATGAACATCAAGAATTTAAGGAATTTCTTCCAGAAGAAGAAACCTTTGACGAGTTAGTTCCTTCAGATGAGACTAAAAATATCTTGGCCGAATCTCAAGATTTACAAATGCCAGAATTTGTTAAAAAACTGATTGAGAAAAAAGGTCGAGAAAATGTTAAGATGCCCTATCTTATCAAAAAAATGCTTGAGAAAGCAGGCAAGTTACCAAAAGAGTAAAGAAAAAGGATTTAGCTTTACGCTAGATCCTTTTAATTGATTATTTTTTCTCAAGAAGAGCTTTGATTTCTTGAAGTACTTCCAACTCAGTTGGACCAGCTGGAGCTTCTTCAGCTTCTTCTTTCTTAGTAAGGCTTTGAGCTTTTTCAATACCTTTGATAACGAAGAAGAGAACAGTACCGATAACTAGGAAGTTGATAACAGCGCTCAAGAAGCTACCGTAAGCAACACCATTCCATGAAAGTTCAGCAATACGTTCAATTTTTGCAGCTTTCAAAGCAGGGTTCAATAGAAGTGGAGTGATGATATCATTAACAAATGAAGTAATGATTGCACCAAAAGCAGTGGCAATAATCACACCGACAGCAAGATCAACAACGTTACCACGAAGCAAAAATGCTTTAAGATCTTTTAACATTTTCATAATTTCCTTTCAAAAATTTTTTTCACTTTATTATATGTTAATTAAGAAGTTCTTGCAAGCAATATGCTTAAATTTTTTCTTATTTTTTAAAAATAAATACCTTACTAAAAATGTAATTGAGGATAATTATCAAAAATTGTGAAATAACTGTTTCAATACTATTCACTCTATTAATATTATTATTTACAAATTGTCCGATAATATTAGGAAACTGAGTCACAAAGAGAAAAGTTAAAAACAAGTCTAAAAGAAAAGTAGAAAGACGTGCTAGAGTAAATTTTACTAAACGGATTGACCAATTCTCTCTAGCTTGCTTAAATACAAGTCTATCATTTGTAAAAAAGGCAAACAGGATACCGACAATATTTGCTAGTCCAGTAGCAAGGAGTTCTCTATGAGTTAGTTGATAAATGACTAATCTGGATAGGATAGTTACAAGAGTAGTGGCTAGTCCAAAAAAGAGATAGAGTAAAAGCTCATTTTTCAAGAGACTTTGAATACGTTTTTTCATGTTTTTAGTATAGCATAAAGCAGTCTATTGTGCTATACTAGTAAGGTTGATTCAAGCAACCCTTGGTGCTTAGCTTCTTTCACCAAGCATATTGCACGCGGGCAACCGCTAAAGGAGAAAATATGAAAAAATTAACTATTCGTGATGTTGCAGATATTGCAATCGTTGCTGCTGTCTATGTCGTTTTGACTGTCACACCACCCCTAAATGCAATCAGCTATGGTGCTTATCAGTTCCGTATTTCAGAAATGATGAACTTTATGGCTTTTTACAATCCTAAGTACATCATCGGAGTTACCATCGGTTGTATGATTGCTAATTTCTTTAGCTTCGGACTGCTGGATGTCTTTGTTGGTGGTGGATCAACCTTGGTATTCCTCAGTCTAGGTGTTTGGCTTTTTGCAAAATACAGCAAAGATTACCTCTTTAAGGGATTAATTCGAAAAGATCATTTCTTTTTTTCAATCCTCTTTTCAATTTCCATGTTTACTATCGCTGCCGAGTTGAATATCGTAGCGCAATTACCATTTTTCCTTACTTGGTTTACAACAGGAATTGGTGAATTTGCCTCATTAATTATTGGAGCGATTATTATCGGTAAAATTGGTCGTCGAATCGATTTGACTAAATAGAAGAAGACAAGCTAGGCAACTCTGATCTGGCTTTTTCTTATGCAAAATTTCTAAGGAAACTTGACAAGTTTTTCTAACTATAGTATACTTTTTAAGTAAGCTGATTTAGCTCAGTTGGCAGAGCGCATCCATGGTAAGGATGAGGTCGCCGGTTCAATCCCGGCAATTAGCATGAAATAGACAGAAAAGCCCTTGATTTACAAGGGTTTTTGTTATGTCTGCATCAAATGTTTCAAAGATATTTCTATTCAGTTGTGTAAATGAAACTAATACTCAATGAAAATCAAAGAGCAAACCAGGAAGCTAGCCGCAGATTGCTCAAAGCACTGTTTTGAGGTTGTAGATAAGACTGATGAAGTCAGCTCAAAACATGTTTTTGAGGTTGTAGATAAGACTGACGAAGTCAGCTCAAAACATGTTTTTGAGGTTGTAGATGAAACTGACGAAGTCAGTAACCATACATACGGTAAGGCGACGCTGACGAAGTTTGAAGAGATTTTCGAAGAGTATAAAGAGTTTCGTCTGTTGACAAAAGTGATTCTCTTTAGTAGAATAGAAGGTGCGATGAGTTGATAGGTAGTCTTCGGACTACTATTGAGCATAAGGAGGTCATAACGCAGGAGCGGACCTTGATGAGTTGTGTGAACCTGCTCATCACATGAAGATGCCTCTTAGTCCCTAGTCTAGCGACTGGGGATTTTTATTTTCCAAAAAATGATGAAAAAGCTTTGCAATTCATGGAAAAAGTAGTATAATACATCTATTATAGAAATTTTTAGAAAATTCCGAAAGAGGTTACTTATGGGATATACAGTTGCTGTAGTCGGCGCGACAGGTGCTGTCGGTGCTCAGATGATAAAAATGTTGGAAGAATCAACACTTCCAATCGATAAAATCCGCTTGCTTGCTTCTGCACGTTCAGCAGGCAAGACTTTGAAATTTAAAGATCAAGATATTACAATTGAAGAAACGACTGAAACAGCTTTTGAAGGAGTTGACATTGCTCTCTTTTCAGCAGGTGGTTCTACATCAGCTAAGTATGCACCATACGCAGTGAAAGCTGGAGCGGTAGTAGTTGATAATACATCTTACTTCCGTCAAAATCCAGATGTTCCTTTGGTTGTTCCAGAGGTCAATGCTCATGCACTTGATTCCCACAACGGTATTATTGCCTGCCCTAACTGTTCAACTATCCAAATGATGGTGGCTCTTGAGCCAGTTCGCCAAAAATGGGGCTTGGACCGTATCATTGTTTCAACTTACCAAGCCGTTTCAGGTGCTGGTATGGGAGCAATTCTTGAGACACAACGTGAACTTCGTGAAGTTTTAAATGATGGAGTGAAACCACGTGATTTGCATGCGGAAATCTTGCCTTCAGGTGGTGATAAGAAACACTATCCTATCGCCTTCAACGCTCTTCCACAAATCGATGTCTTCACTGATAATGATTACACTTACGAAGAGATGAAGATGACCAAGGAAACTAAGAAAATCATGGAAGATGACAGCATTGCAGTATCTGCAACATGTGTCCGTATTCCTGTTTTATCAGCCCACTCTGAGTCAGTTTACATCGAAACAAAAGAAGTGGCTCCAATTGAAGAAGTAAAAGCAGCTATCGCAGCCTTCCCAGGTGCTGTCCTTGAAGATGATGTAGCTCATCAAATCTATCCTCAAGCCATCAATGCAGTTGGTTCGCGTGATACCTTTGTTGGTCGTATCCGTAAAGACTTGGATGCCGAAAAAGGAATTCACATGTGGGTTGTTTCAGATAACCTTCTTAAAGGTGCTGCTTGGAACTCAGTTCAGATTGCAGAAACTCTTCATGAACGTGGTTTGGTTCGTCCAACTTGCGAATTGAAATTTGAATTAAAATAGTCATATCGTTTAGGAGTTCAGATGAACTCCTTCTTTGAAATAGAGAGGTGTTTCTCATGTCTTATCAAGATTTAAAAGAGTGTAAAATCATCACAGCTTTCATTACTCCTTTTCATGATGATGGTTCTATCAATTTTGATGCTATTCCAGCCTTGATTGAGCATTTGCTGGCTCATCATACGGATGGGATTCTCCTTGCTGGTACAACAGCTGAAAGTCCAACCTTAACTCACGATGAAGAGTTGGAACTGTTTGTAGCTGTACAGAAAGTTGTCAATGGACGTGTTCCTTTGATTGCGGGTGTAGGTACCAATGATACGCGTGACTCTATTGAGTTTGTCAAAGAAGTAGCTGACTTTGGTGGTTTCGCAGCTGGGCTTGCTATTGTTCCTTACTACAACAAACCTTCTCAAGAAGGAATGTATCAGCATTTTAAAGCCATTGCAGATGCTTCTGACTTGCCTATTATTATCTATAACATTCCTGGGCGTGTGGTTGTTGAGCTAACTCCAGAAACCATGCTTCGTTTGGCTGACCATCCAAATATTATCGGTGTCAAAGAATGTACGAGCTTGGCTAATATGGCTTACTTGATTGAGCACAAGCCTGAAGAATTCTTGATTTATACTGGTGAGGATGGAGATGCTTTCCATGCCATGAACCTTGGTGCGGATGGGGTTATTTCTGTTGCCTCCCATACAAATGGAGATGAAATGCACGAGATGTTTATGGCCATTGAAGAAAGCGATATGAAGAAAGCTGCAGCTATTCAGCGTAAGTTCATTCCTAAGGTTAATGCTCTCTTCTCTTACCCAAGTCCTGCTCCAGTCAAGGCCGTTCTTAACTATATGGGATTTGAAGCTGGACCAACTCGTCTACCTCTAGTTCCAGCACCAGAAGAAGATGCCAAACGCATTATCAAGGTTGTCGTAGATGGCGACTACGAAGCAACTAAAGCAACTGTAACAGGTGTCTTAAGACCAGATTATTAATGACGACAATAAAATCCATGACCGAATGAACGATCATGGATTTCTTATTTTCCTAAACAGAATTGGCTAAAGAGTTGGGTGATGAGTTCATCAGGAGCCGCATCACCTGTGATTTCACCAAGAATTTCCCAAGTTCGAGTCAAATCAACTTGAAGTAGATCAACTGGCATTCCCAGCTCTAGCCCTTCATTAACAGCTTGCAGGCTTTCAACTGCTTTTTCAATCAGGGAAATGTGACGAGCATTAGACAAGTAAGTAGCATCTTGCTCAACCAAACCAGCATTTTCAAAGAAGAGGTTGTTTATTCTATCTTCAATCTTATCAATGTTTTTGTTTTTAAGGACTGAAATGCGGATGACATCTTCTGGAAGTTCCTCGGTTTCGATGGCCTCAGGCAGGTCGGTTTTATTAAGTAAAATAATGCGGTTGGTATCCTGGCTAATTTCAAGAAGTTGTCTGTCTTGAGCAGTCAGTGGTTCACTGGCATTTAGCACTAGTAGAACCAAGTCAGCTTCCTTAAGGGCTTTTTTCGAACGCTCAACACCGATTTGTTCCACAATATCATCTGTTTCACGAATACCAGCTGTATCAATCAATTTTAGAGGAACTCCATTAATGTTGACGTATTCTTCGATGACATCACGTGTCGTACCAGCAATATCTGTGACGATAGCCTTATCTTCACGTAAGAGGTTGTTGAGAAGGCTGGATTTTCCAACGTTAGGACGGCCGATGATGGCAGTGGAAATTCCTTCTCGAAGAATTTTACCTCGACGGGCTGTTCTAAGGAGATTAGTTAGTAATTGCTCAAACTCCATTGTCTTTTCACGGACAACGGCAGTAGTGGCCTCCTCAACATCGTCATACTCAGGGTAGTCGATATTGACCTCAACTTGGGCAAGTGTATTGAGGATTTCTTGACGGGTATTATTGATAAGATCAGAAAGGGAACCATCTAGTTGTTTGACCGCAATGTTCATGGCCTTGTCAGTCTTGGCACGGATGATGTCCATCACTGCTTCAGCCTGTGTCAAGTCTACGCGACCGTTTAAAAAGGCACGTTTGGTAAATTCACCAGGTTCAGCCAACCGAGCTCCTTCACGGATAGCTAGTTGGAGAATTTCATTGGTCACCGCAATCCCACCGTGGGTGTTAATCTCGATAATATCCTCACGAGTGAAGGTTTTTGGAGACTTCATAGCCCCAACCATAACCTCGTCCATGACTTTACCAGTCAGAGGATCAATAATGTGACCGTAGTTGAGAGTGTGGCTGGCAACCTTGTTCAAGTCTTTTCCTTTAAAAATCTTTTGCGCAATAGCAAAACTTTCTGTCCCGCTCAGGCGGACAATACCAATAGCCCCTTCACCTAGTGGAGTAGAGATAGCAGCGATGGTATCAAATTCACGTGTAATCATAATATTTCCTTTAGTTAATAGCTCTTTTTTTGGAAAATTTTCCAAGTTTCTTTTCAAATTGTAACAAATTTAGGCTATTTCTTCAATGAATGCTACTTGGAGATTGAAAAAGCCTAAGCAATTCTGCTTAAGCTAGCTTATTTGGTGCGCATTTCCCCTTGTGGGAAGTAAGTTCCTTCTGGCATGTCGTTGATGATGACATGGACAGCAGACTGAGGGGCTCCAGTGTTGCGGACAACAGCTTCTGTTACTTCCTTAGCAAGAGCTTTCTTTTGCTCGAGCGTGCGTCCTTCAAATAAATCGATGCGTACAAATGGCATAATAGCTTCCTCCACTAGTTTTTGATTTCTTCTATTTTACCACATTTTGCCGTTTAAAGCTTAAGAAAATTATGATATACTAGAATGTAGCAAAAATTTAGAAATGGACGTGAAGCAAGAAACATGGCACAGTTGTATTATCGTTATGGGACCATGAACTCTGGAAAGACAATCGAGATTCTCAAGGTGGCCTATAACTACGAGGAGCAAGGAAAAGGTGTTGTGATTATGACCTCGGCTCTGGATACGCGTGACGGTATTGGCTATGTGTCGAGTCGGATTGGCATGAAGCGCCCAGCTATTGCGATTGAGGAAACGACGGATATCTTCGGGTATATCCGAGACCTATCAGAAAAACCTTACTGTGTGCTGGTCGATGAGGCCCAGTTTCTCAAACGTCACCATGTTTACGACCTAGCTCGTGTTGTCGATGAGCTAGACATCCCTGTCATGGCTTTTGGTTTAAAAAATGACTTTCGCAATGAATTGTTCGAAGGTTCCAAATATCTCTTGCTCTTAGCAGATAAGATTGACGAAATCAAAACCATCTGCCAGTATTGTAAGAAAAAGGCGACTATGGTCTTGCGTACACAGGATGGATTGCCTGTTTACGATGGAGAACAGATCCAGATAGGTGGTAATGAAACCTATATCTCAGTTTGCCGTAAACATTATTTTGCACCTGAAATCAATAAGGAGAATGAAGAAAAATGAACATCTATGATCAACTACAAGCTGTAGAAGACCGTTATGAAGAATTAGGAGAGTTGCTCAGTGACCCTGATGTCGTTTCAGACACCAAGCGTTTCATGGAGCTTTCAAAAGAAGAAGCTTCAACTCGTGACACTGTAACAGCTTACCGTGAATACAAACAAGTCCTTCAAAACATCGTTGATGCCGAAGAGATGATTAAGGAATCAGGCGGAGATGCGGATTTGGAAGAAATGGCTAAGCAAGAACTCAAAGATGCTAAGGCTGAAAAAGAAGAATACGAAGAGAAACTGAAAATCTTGCTTCTTCCAAAGGATCCAAACGATGACAAGAATATCATCCTTGAAATCCGTGGAGCAGCTGGTGGAGATGAAGCAGCACTATTCGCTGGGGATTTGCTAACCATGTACCAAAAGTATGCAGAAGCCCAAGGCTGGCGCTTTGAAGTCATGGAAGCCTCAATGAACGGCGTAGGTGGTTTCAAAGAAGTGGTTGCCATGGTTTCGGGTCAATCTGTATACTCTAAACTCAAGTATGAGTCTGGTGCTCACCGTGTCCAACGTGTCCCTGTGACAGAAAGCCAGGGCCGTGTACATACTTCAACAGCGACAGTTCTTGTCATGCCTGAAGTGGAAGAAGTAGAATACGATATTGATCCAAAAGACCTTCGTGTTGACATTTACCACGCATCAGGTGCTGGTGGACAGAACGTCAATAAGGTTGCGACTGCCGTTCGTATCGTTCACTTACCAACCAATATCAAGGTTGAGATGCAGGAAGAACGTACCCAGCAGAAGAACCGTGAGAAGGCCATGAAAATCATCCGTGCGCGTGTTGCTGACCATTTTGCTCAGATAGCCCAAGATGAACAAGATGCCGAGCGTAAGTCAACAATCGGTACTGGTGACCGTTCAGAACGAATTCGTACTTATAATTTCCCACAAAACCGTGTCACAGACCACCGTATCGGCTTAACTCTCCAAAAATTAGATACCATTTTGTCCGGTAAATTGGATGAAGTTGTGGATGCCTTGGTTCTTTATGACCAAACACAAAAATTAGAAGAATTAAACAAATAATGAAATTAGCTCAATTATTTTCAGATTTTGAAGAAGAGTTGATTAG
Organism: Streptococcus gwangjuensis; assembly: GCF_028156745.1. Lineage (GTDB taxonomy): Bacteria > Bacillota > Bacilli > Lactobacillales > Streptococcaceae > Streptococcus > Streptococcus gwangjuense_A. The sequence goes on along the minus strand of NZ_JAODJG010000038.1, from coordinate 156,310 downwards.
ACAAGGAGAGGAAGCAGAAAGCCTCTCTTTTGTCTATCGTAGCCTGAAAAATCTCTCTTTTACAGATTTCGTTTTTGCCCTTCAGCAGGAAGTGACGGAAGAGGATGAAGTATTTGTAAAAGGAATTTTCCAGCAGTTAGCAGCTCATAAACCGGCACAGTATATCATCGGACAGGCAGATTTTTATGGAATGCAGTTAAAAGTGGATGAGCGAGTATTGATTCCTCGTCCAGAAACAGAGGAGTTGGTTGAGCTTATCCTTGCTGAAAATCCTGAGACGAATCTGTCAGTTCTGGATATCGGTACTGGAAGTGGTGCCATAGCTCTTGCCTTAGCAAAAAACAGACAAGATTGGTCAGTAACAGCAGCGGATATTTCCCAATATGCTTTAGATTTAGCTAGCGAAAATGCTAAAAATCAAAAACTTAATATATTTTTTAAAAAATCTGATTGTTTTGCAGAAATTTCTGAAAAATATGATATAATTGTATCCAATCCACCCTATATCTCTCATGAAGATGAGTCGGAGGTTGGTTTGAATGTTTTGCATTCGGAACCTCATCTAGCTCTCTTTGCAGACGAGGATGGCCTAGCTATTTACCGTAGAATTGCGGAAGATGCAACAGACTATCTCAAAGATGGTGGTAAGATTTACCTTGAAATTGGATACAAGCAAGGTCAAAGTGTTCCTGAACTTTTTAGGAAACATCTTCCTGAAAAACGAGTACGAACACTCAAGGACCAGTTTGGTCAAGATAGGATGGTTGTCGTTGATGATAAACAAGATTAGACAAGAATTAGAAAAGGGAGGGGCTGTTGTTCTGCCTACTGAGACAGTTTACGGTCTTTTTTCCAAGGCTCTAGACGAAAAAGCAGTTGATCATGTATACCAACTCAAACGTCGTCCTAGAGATAAGGCGCTCAATCTAAATATCGCCTCTCTAGAGGACATATTGCACTTTTCAAAGAATCAGCCAGCTTATCTACCAAAACTTGTCGAGATCTTTTTACCAGGTCCCTTGACCATTATTCTCGAAGCCAATGACCGAGTTCCCTTTTGGGTCAATTCTGGCCTTGCAACGGTGGGATTTCGGATGCCGAGTCATCCCATTACCCTGGATTTGATTCGAGAGACAGGTCCCTTGATTGGACCTTCTGCCAATATCTCGGGGCAGGCAAGCGGAGTGACCTTTGATCAAATTCTAGAGGATTTTGACCAAGAGGTTCTGGGTCTTAAAGACGATGATTTTCTAACTGGACAGGATTCAACTATTTTGGATTTGTCTGGTGACAAGGTAAAAATCTTACGCCAAGGGGCGATTAAGCGAGAAGATATTCTTGCTCAGTTGCCAGAGATTTCTTTTGAGGAGGAATGAGATGCTAAGAGATTTGCAAGAAACAGATGTGAAAGCTATTTGTGACATCAACCAAGAAGCTTTGGGCTATTCTTTTAGTCAAGAGGAGACAGCTAGTCAACTAACTAGATTATCTCAAGATGAACATCATTTCCTACTTGGCTATGAGGATACAGCTAGTCATGTCTTACTTGGTTATGTCCACGCTGAGGTTTACGAATCCCTTTATTCCAAAGCAGGATTTAATATTTTAGCTTTAGCAGTTTCACCTCAAGCGCAAGCTCAAGGTATTGGTAAAAGCTTATTACAAGGGTTGGAAGAAGAAGCAAAAAGACGTAATTATGGGTTTATCCGCTTAAACTCTGCCGATCATCGTCTGGGTGCTCATGCATTTTATGAAAAAGTTGGTTATACTTGTGATAAAGTGCAGAAACGGTTTATTCGCATCTTTTAGTTTATTTTCTTAGACTAATGGACCAGTCACACTATAAAGGAGAAGACCTATGATTTTTGACAAAGATGATTTTAAAGCATACGATGCTGATCTCTGGAATGCTATTGCCAAAGAAGAAGAACGCCAACAAAACAACATTGAGTTGATTGCTTCGGAAAACGTAGTTTCCAAGGCTGTTATGGCAGCTCAAGGGTCTATCTTGACGAATAAATATGCCGAAGGCTACCCGGGTCGCCGTTACTATGGTGGAACTGATGTGGTAGATGTGGTAGAAACTCTAGCCATTGAACGTGCAAAAGAAATTTTCGGTGCTAAATTCGCCAACGTCCAACCTCACTCAGGAAGCCAAGCCAACTGTGCTGCTTACATGGCCTTGATTGAGCCTGGCGATACGGTTATGGGAATGGATTTGGCAGCAGGTGGTCACTTGACTCATGGTGCTCCTGTTAGCTTCTCAGGTCAAACCTACAACTTTGTTTCTTATAGTGTGGATCCTGAAACGGAATTCTTGGACTTTGATGCTATCTTGAAACAAGCCCAAGAAGTAAAACCAAAATTGATTGTAGCAGGTGCTTCAGCCTATTCTCAAATTATCGACTTTTCAAAATTCCGTGAAATTGCGGATGCTGTTGGTGCGAAGCTCATGGTCGATATGGCACATATTGCTGGTTTGGTGGCGGCTGGTCTACATCCAAGCCCAGTGCCATACGCTCACATCACGACAACAACGACCCACAAAACCCTTCGAGGACCTCGTGGTGGTTTGATTTTGACTAATGACGAAGAACTTGCCAAGAAAATCAATTCAGCTATTTTCCCTGGTATTCAAGGTGGTCCTTTGGAGCATGTTGTGGCAGCTAAAGCTGTTTCTTTCAAAGAAGTCTTAGATCCGGCTTTCAAGGAATATGCTGCTAATGTTATCAAAAACAGCAAGGCTATGGCAGATGTCTTCTTGCAAGACCCTGATTTCCGTATTATTTCTGGCGGAACTGAAAACCACCTCTTCCTAGTGGATGTGACTAAGGTTGTAGAAAACGGAAAAGTTGCTCAAAACTTGCTGGATGAAGTCAATATTACCCTAAATAAAAACTCAATCCCTTACGAAAGCTTGTCACCATTCAAGACAAGTGGTATTCGTATCGGAGCAGCAGCCATTACTGCACGTGGATTTGGTGAAGAAGAAAGTCGCAAAGTGGCTGAACTGATCATTAAAACCCTTAAAAATGCAGAAAATGATGCTGTCTTAGAAGAAGTGAGAAGTGCAGTCAAAGAATTGACAGATGCCTTCCCATTATACGAGGACTAATACTTTTATGGACATTTATATTAAGAAAGCCATTATCCATCAGTTCAGTCCGGATGATACCGAGCTGTTCCTAGCGGATAAGTTTCTCAATATCACTCCAAAAATCGAAGAATACTTGCGTAAAAAAATTGAACGTGTGTATTCAGATGAAGCTAAGACTGGGATTTTCGAAGAAGAAAATCCCTTCTTCAATCACATCACAGACGATTTGTTGGAGACATCAGTAACACTGGCTAATCTCTGGAAAGAGGAGTTCAGTATTTCTGAAAATATAAAGACCAATGACTTGATTTTTGTGCAATTTTCTAAAGAAGGTGTAGAACATTTCGCTTTCTTACGAATTGCTCTGCGGGAGACCTTGACCCACCTCGGAGGAGAAGTTGATAATCCAATCAAGCTAACTCAGAATAACCTGCCTGGATTTGGAACGGGTGCCGACGAAGCCTTGGTGGTCAATCTTCAGAGTCGCAAGTACCATCTGATTGAAAAACGAATCAAGTACAACGGGGCTTTCTTGAACTATTTTTCAGACAATCTCCTTGCCGTCGCCCCTAAGATTTCACCTAAGAAATCCATCAAGGAACTGGAAAAAACAGCCCAGAGAATTGCTGAAACTTTTAACACAGATGATTTTCAATTTCAATCCAAGGTCAAATCAGCCATTTTCAACAACCTAGAAGAAAGCAATGAATTGTCACCAGAAAAATTGGCCAACGACCTTTTTGACAATAATCTGACGGCTCGTTTGAGCTTTATTGATCAAGTAAAGGAAGCTGTACCAGAGCCTGTTCAATTTGATGAAATTGATGCCAGTCGTCAGCTTAAAAAATTTGAAAACCAAAAACTTTCCTTGTCAAATGGAATTGAGCTCATCGTTCCCAATAACGTCTATCAAGACGCCGAGTCTGTTGAGTTTATCCAAAATGATAATGGAACCTACTCTATCTTAATCAAAAATATCGAGGATATCCAAAGTAAATAATGTTTAAACGAATTCGAAGAGTGCTTGTACTAGCAGTCTTCCTTTTTGCTGGCTATAAAGCTTACCGCGTTCACCAGGATGTCAAGCAAGTCATGACCTATCAACCCATGGTGCGAGAAATCTTGAGTGAAAAAGACACCCCAGCAAACGAAGAGCTTGTGCTCGCTATGATTTATACCGAAACGAAAGGAAAAGAAGGCGATGTCATGCAGTCTAGTGAGTCTGCAAGTGGTTCTACCAACACTATCAATGATAATGCCTCTAGCATTCGGCAAGGCGTTCAAACTTTGACAGACAATCTCTATCTGGCCCAGAAGAAGGGGGTAGATGTTTGGACAGCTGTTCAAGCCTATAATTTTGGACCTGCCTATATCGATTTTATCGCCCAAAATGGTAAGGAAAACACCTTGGCTCTGGCCAAACAGTACTCTCATGAGACTGTTGCTCCCTTACTTGGCAATACCACAGGAAAGACTTATAGTTATATTCACCCCATTTCCATTTTTCACGGTTCTGAACTCTATGTAAATGGAGGAAACTATTATTATTCTAGACAGGTGCAACTCAACCTTTACATCATCAAAACTTTCACTCTCTTTTCGACATCTGGCTAGTCCAGGTGTTTTTGCTATAAGTTTTCTTTAAGATAGATATATTACTCTAGAAAGGTAAAGGAGGGAATTCCCTATGAGAAAGAAACTCTTTCTGACTAGTGCTGCGGTCTTGTGGGCAGTAACAGCTATGAATAGCGTCCATGCAGCAACAGATGTGCAAAAAGTTATCGATGAAACCTATGTCCAACCTGAATATGTCCTAGGTTCATCATTGTCTGAAGATCAAAAAAATCAAACCCTTAAAAAACTAGGCTACAATGCCTCAACAGACACCAAAGAACTAAAGACCATGACACCTGATGTCTATTCTAAGATTATGAATGTGGCCAATGACTCTAGTTTACAATTGTATTCATCAGCCAAGATTCAAAAGCTAGGTGACAAATCGCCACTTGAGGTCAAGATTGAAACACCAGAAAACATCACTAAGGTGACTCAGGATATGTACCGAAATGCAGCCGTAACTTTGGGTGTGGAACACGCCAAAATCACTGTAGCAGCCCCTATTCCAGTTACAGGTGAGAGTGCCTTAGCAGGGATTTACTATTCGCTAGAAGCTAATGGTGCAAAGGTTCCGCAAGCCAATAAAGACTTGGCTCAAGAAGAGTTGAAGGCTTTGTCCGATATCAATGCTGAAAACAAGGACAAGTCAGGCTATGATGCTAATAAATTAAACGTTGCCCTCACTGATATCAAGTCAGGACTTGCCAAAGCTAAGGAAAGCAAGGGAAATCTGACAGAGGAAGATGTCCGCAAAATCGTTGAAGATACCTTAAAAAATTACAAACTTGATCAGGTTATAACAGGAAACCAGATCAATATCATCATCAATTTTGCTTTGAATCTCTCAAAGAGTGATATCCTCAGCAATGCAGACTTCACTAAAACACTAAATGACCTTAAACAAAGTATCGTATCACAAGCTGGTGACAGTTTTAAAAATATCAACCTTAACTTTGATGCGGATAAGGCACTAGAGGACGGCGGTAACTTCTTAAGCTTCCTCTGGCAAGCCATTGTCAACTTTTTTAAGAGTTTTGGTTCTTAAGAAATTTCATGGTATAATAGATGGTAACCGTAACGTTGCCGTCTTTTTTGTCGGCCAATAGAAAGAGAAGAGAATGTTAAAGAAAAATGATATTGTAGAAGTTGAAATTGTTGATTTGACCCATGAAGGTGCAGGAGTTGCCAAGGTAGATGGTTTGGTCTTTTTTGTAGAGAATGCTTTACCAAGTGAAAAAATCCTCATGCGTGTCCTCAAGGTCAATAAAAAGATTGGTTTTGGGAAGGTTGAAGAATACCTTGTTCAATCACCACACCGTAATCAAGATTTAGATTTGGCTTACTTGCGTTCAGGAATCGCGGATTTAGGTCATCTTGCCTATCCAGAACAGCTCAAATTTAAAACCAAGCAAGTCAAGGACAGTCTATATAAGATTGCTGGAATTGCTGATGTAGAGGTTGCTGAAACGCTTGGTATGCAAAACCCAGTCAAGTACCGCAACAAGGCACAGGTGCCTGTTCGTCGTGTTAATGGTGTCTTGGAAACTGGCTTTTTCCGTAAGAATTCCCATGACCTCATGCCTCTAGAAGGTTTCTTTATCCAAGATCCTGTGATTGATGAGGTAGTTGTAGCCCTACGCGACTTGCTCCGTCGTTATGATTTGAAACCTTATGATGAAAAGGAACAATCTGGCTTGATTCGAAACCTTGTAGTGCGTCGTGGGCACTATTCTGGCCAAATCATGGTCATTTTGGTAACAACTCGTCCCAAAGTTTTCCGTGTGGAACAATTGATTGAACAACTAATCAAGCAATTCCCAGAGATTGTGTCTGTTATGCAAAATATCAACGATCAGAACACCAATGCTATTTTTGGTAAGGAATGGCGCACACTTTATGGACAAGACTTTATCACTGACCAGATGTTGGGAAATGACTACCAAATTGCTGGTCCTGCCTTTTACCAAGTTAATACTGAAATGGCTGAAAAACTTTATCAAACAGCCATTGACTTTGCTGAATTAAAAGAAGATGACGTGGTCATTGATGCCTATTCTGGTATCGGGACGATTGGCCTCTCTGTTGCCAAACATGTCAAGGAAGTCTATGGTGTTGAAGTGATTCCAGAAGCAGTAGAGAATAGCAAAAAGAATGCTCAGCTGAACAATATTTCAAATGCCCACTATGTTTGTGATACAGCTGAAAATGCTATGAAAAATTGGCTCAAGGAAGGAATTCAACCAACCGTTATCTTGGTTGACCCTCCACGCAAGGGCTTAACCGAAAGCTTTATCAAGGTAAGCAGCCAAACAGGTGCTGAACGCATCGCTTATATCTCTTGTAATGTCGCAACTATGGCGCGTGATATCAAACTCTACCAAGAGTTAGGATATGAACTGAAGAAAGTCCAGCCGGTTGATTTATTTCCGCAAACGCATCATGTGGAGACGGTAGTATTGATGTCAAGGGTTGAAAAATAAGAGTGTGAAAACCTTTTGATTTCAGAGTGTTTGTGGAATTTGGAATTCTATTTTATGATGCCAATAATCCTGTCAAACGCCCTAAAATCAAGGGCTTGGGAACATATCCATGAGGATAGTTGAGTGGACAGAATAGATATGGGGTAGGTTGAGTTGATAAGATTACTATTCCAAGGGTGAGTTGATATGATGATTAAATAGACTAATCACCATTGATAAATTCTAATCATATGTTGATTAGACAAGTGCAGGTAGGTGAGAAAACATGCCGAATAATTCAAACGTTTATTATATTCCCCCGAAGCCAAAAAGGGAAAAGCGTGTCGGGATTTATTGTCGTGTAAGTACAAATAGCATGGATCACCTTCAAAGCCTGACTGCTCAAATATCGCATTTGACCAGATTGATTGCCTCAATGCTGCAATGGGTTTTAGCTGACGTTTATATAGACATTGCTACAAGTAAAACAGGTTCATCCAGAAAAGAGTTCAATCAGATACTTGACAATTGCCGTTCAAGAAAGCTGGATATAGTTATAACGAAAAATATTAGTAGATTCGGCAGAGATACGGTTGAAATATTAGATGCTCTTAATCAATTAAAAACGCTTGGTGTTCATGTAATGTTTGAGCAGGAAGAATTGGATACTGAAAATACAGACAGTGACTTGATGATAGCAATTGTTGAAGCACTTGCACAAGGTGAAAACGAGTCAAGAAGTGAAAATATAAAATGGGGAATTAAGCAGCGTGCAGCACAGGGGACTTCGAAAATCTATGATAGAAAGTGTTATGGTTACAAACATGATGCTGATGGAAAGCTGGTTATTGATGAAGAACAGGCTAAAAATGTTAGGTTGATATTTGATTTATATCTCAGCGGTCAAAGTATTTTAGGCATTATCAGGGAACTCGAAAAAAGAAAGATTCTCTCTCCAACCGGAAAAGAGAAATGGTGTAAGAGAACGATTGATGTTATGCTGAGTAATGAGAAGTATACTGGTGATGTTAAACTTTTTAAATCAGGAAAAAGCGATGTTCAGTATATGGCATCAGAAAACAACCCTGCGATAATTTCAAAGGAAACTTTTGAGGCAGTGCAGATTGAGAAAGGTCGGAGGAGTAATATTGTGAAAGAGGAAAATGGTAGTAAGAGGAAAAACGAAAAGTATAGTTCTAAAAAGAAGTAATATATAGATTATTTGGTACAGTTAAGGAGAGTTTGTATATGGCAAAACAAAAAAGCTGGAATAATTATTATGAAATCATTGATGAATTAGGAGAAGGCGGAAATGCAAAAGTCTATCGTGTAAAATGTAAAGAAGATAATGAAGAATATGCTTTAAAAGTTTTAGTTGTTGGGGGAAAAGAGAAACGCAGTCGTTTTGTTAATGAAATAAACACCATAAAAGATAATTATCAAATAATAGAGGGAATTATTCCTATCTATAGATTTTCTGTTGAAGAATATTGGTATACAATGCCTATTGCAATATCTGCAGTAGATTATATACTTGAAAATAAATTAGATATTGAAGAAATTGTTAAGGGAATAATTTCTTTAAGTGAAACTTTAGAAAAGCTACATGAAAAAGATATTTGTCATCGTGATATAAAGCCTTCTAATATTTATTATTACAATAACAGATTTGCATTTGGCGATTTTGGATTAGTTGATTTTCCAAATAATACAGATGACTTTACTAAATCTGATAAAGGGCTTGGAGCAATTTTTACTATTGCACCAGAAATGAAGCGAAATCCTAAAAAAGCAGATAGTAAAAAAGCAGATGCTTTTTCGTTAGCAAAAACAATGTGGATGTTTTTAACTAATAATGAAAAAGGATTTGATGGGGTATATAATTATTTAGATCCTAGCCATAGTTTACGCTATTTGGAGCAATATAAAAACACCCATCTTGTAGAAATAGATGAACTTCTCAAAGATTCTACTGATAATAATCCAGATGTTCGTCCAACAATTGAGGAATTTAAGGAAAGATTAATTAATTGGATTGATGTATATTCTGACATAGATAAATCTCAAGCCAGTGACTGGAATTTCCTAAATAAACAGTTATTTGGACTCAATCCTCCAGAATCATCATCATGGAGGAATATTAATAAAATTGTGAAGATTCTAAATATTATTGGTAAAACACCTGCATATAATCATATGCTTTTTCATGATAAAGGTGGATTGGACTTTTCTTTTGCAGAAATAGCAGATGAAGAGAACTGTATAAAATTGTATGATACATCAGGTTTTTGTTATATAGTAAGACCAAAAATATTATATTTTGAAGGGTTCAATGAAAATTACAGGTGGAATTATTTTCTGTTGGAATTTGACAAATTATCTCCTATTCTTAGCGCAGAAGACGATTGTGATAATGAACATTTAGTTGAGGATTATCCTGCCCATTATGTTTCGGCTCAGTATGCACAATACGGTGTTTATGATTATGAAACAGCAATTCCTTTGCCCAAAGGATTTCAAACAGTATACCGTTATATTAGGGGAAAATTCTTAATTGTATTGAAAAATGGACCGTACAATGGAATAAATGGAACATATGATGGAAGACATGGTGATTGCAGTGCTAGTGAATTTAGAAATTATATCGAATGGCTGTTAAATCTTTATTCAAAATTATATCAGTATATAAAGAGTAATGATGAGTTTAAGGGTTTACCGGATGAAGAAATAGAAGATAGAATATTAAATTTGGGAGAATTTAATAAAAATCCGTTTAAAAAAGATTTGTTTAAGGAATACGATGTATCTAATAGAAAGAAAAAATATTCAGAGCGTAAAAAAAGCAAAGATTATATAAAACAAAATTTTATGAATTGGGACTTTTGCGATATGCTCCAAATTTGTCCATTGACGAATTCCGCGACTATAAAATTTGTCTTTGAATTTTTACCTTCGGGAAATGAAATTTCTTTAGGACTATTTGAAGAAATGAATTATTATATTTGTACAGATGGACACATTAAAAAAATGAATCCATATTCAGATGAGAAATGTTTTTGTCTTTATGATAGAAAAGCAGCTATTGATTTAGAATATAATCTTGAAAAAAGAGTTTCCGAAATTCTTAAACAAAATGGTTTGGCAGAGCTAGAATACGAAACATATTTTTCGGTGAGAGCAATTAGATGCGGAAAACCCATACATTTGTTTACTAAGCAGGAAATTGAGGTGGCTATGAGATATGCAGATGATAGGTTAGATAATCAGCTTGTAATTGATGAAAATGGATATGCAAAAGTAATAGAAAGAGATGAAGGTTCTTATTTATATCCAGTGAGACATGAATTATGGTGTTCAGGTAATATGTATGTAGGTAAATATTCAAGCTTATCTACATTAGAAGATGATTATATTTCATCATTGCAGGGATGGCTATTATATTTAAAAACAGGAAGACCTCAGTATATGGATTATGTACATGATAATCGTAATGAAAAAGATTTAATACAAGAAATTATGACCTATTATTAAATTTTAATATTTAGCTGATATAACATCATAATAGCCTAATTAAAAAAGAAAGAATGATAAGACAAAATAGTTACAAAAGCCTTAAACATCAAGTAATATAATAGTTGTGGATATGTTTGGAAATAGCCTAACTATTACATGTTGAGTGCGTGGTATTGATGTCAAAAGTACAAAAGTGAAAGGTTAGAAAAAACTTAAAATCAAAGAAATCTAGGAATTGAAGCATATGATTTTGATTTTAGGATTCTTCTTGTTAATGATTTATGAGAAGTCATCCAGCCAAAAATTGTAGTATGCTTGAGTTACAAAATGTAAATGGGTGTATACATTCTGCCACAGCAGCTGCACTTAATCATGAACTTGTAACAAAGTTTGCTAAAGAGTTTATGAGATTATATAATGGGATTTATTTTCAAGTAAAGAGAGATTAGAATTTGTAGTGGTGGTTTATGGAAGATAAAAAAAAATTCAACTCGGAAAGTTATATTAGGAAGTTTTTTGGCGATTTCTTGCTTAGCAGTATCACAGGGGATAGCATTAGGAGTAGGTACATTTATTGCAAAAATTGGTATTCCTGTATGGATTGCAAATATTATCTCAGCACTTATGTATATATCGGTTTTCCTTTTAGGGATGAAGATACTTACAAAAAGACTATTAAGAGGAAGTTTATCCATCTACAGGATAACACCAGTCAGATTGCATTTTAAATATTTCATACTTGCATTTACTATGACTGGCTTTGTTATAGCCTGCTTAATACTATCGGGAGGGATTTTTACAGCAGGAAATGGAGAACATAAATTGGAAATCATAACATCTTCCTTGTTGTTTTACGGACTAGCTACGGGCATTGTTTAGGAAAGTGTCTTTAGAGGGGTAATTCTAAGCATATTTGAGGAAAGATGGAATCGCTCGATAGCAATATTTCTACCATCAATAGTATTTGGAATTTTGCATATAGTAGGCAGTGATTTAGATCTAATTAGTATAGTTCAGTTGATAATTGCTGGTACATTGGTTGGTATATTATTCTCCCTAATTGCAATTGAGAGCAATATTATTTGGAATAGTGCAATTGTCCATGGTATCTGAAATATGGTTTTTGTTGGCAATATTATTCATTTCGGAACAAAAAGTGAGGGTGATTCTATCTATAATTTCGTATTGTCTTCAGGAAATAGATGGATTACAGGTGGCGATTTTGGATTAGAAGCATCTATTTTTGCAATTATCGCTTATACCATTTTTGCACTTTTGGTTTTTATATGGATTATGAGAAAACATAAATGATATAAATCCCAGTTTGCCGAAGTAATACCTTTTAACGATAACTTTATGATATCGTTAAAAGGTTTATAGATATGTTTCCATATACAGACAAGACTACATGGAATACTTAGTGTTCACTCGTGCTACGTGGAGTGTGTAAGTTTGCTTGTAAAAGTCTAGAATTCTTGGAATGAATCAATAATGAAAAGCCTTGATTGTAAGGCTTTTTTTGCATTTTTGTGATAAAATATAGTTAGTTATAAATCGAGAGCAACTAAGAAGCAGTAAAAATATTATTCATAAAATAATCAAGATAAGGGCGATAAAATGACAGAAACTGACAAAAAGGATTTAAAAAATTATCTTTGTTTTACATTCGGAATTACTTATATAGCTTGGGGGCTTCTTGCTATATTTACACAATTTACTATTTTGGGATTAGAAACGTTTATAGGGAGAACATTACATATAGTTGGTGCACTTGGACCAGCTATTGCAAGTGGATTTTATTTGAAAAGTAAAAATGTAAAATTTAAACATTTCTTATTTAATCAGAGAAAAAATAGTAGTATTTATTTCATTATTCATATGTTAGCAATTTTGATACTATTTTCTGTATCTTCCTTAGAATTAAATGGAGTATCCATTTATCTGATGCCATTATTCTTTATACAACTAATTTTTTTTGGTGGTGGACATGAAGAATTAGGATGGAGAGGAATATTACAACCCTTACTTGATAAAAAATATACTTATTGGCAATCTAATTTGATTATAGGATCAATTTGGGGGATTTGGCATATGCCTTTATGGTTTATAGTTGGAGAAAGTCATCAAAGATTTCCTTTTATTTTATTTTTTATATATACACTATTTTTAAGTTTTGTTATAGGGCTTCTTTACCGTCAAACGAAATCTGTGGGATACTGTGTATTATTTCATGTATTCGCAAATTTGTTAAATCTCTATTTTGTGTTAAAAATTAATTTTATTTTTATTATCATTTTTATTGTTTATTTAATCTATACTATATTGGCAAGTAACAGAATTAGTAAGGAAAAAATATTATAAATTTTTGATCAGTATAACTATTATCGAAAGTAATGATTGATATATTTAGATGATCAATGTTAGTGAATTTCAATTCGATGAGGCATCACTGCTTGTTCAAACAGATTGACAAGGATGTAGTTAGTGAAAGTCCTAAAGTAAGGAGTTTAAACATGAAATTCCATGAATTTGGTGATAAGAATTTGCCTCCTATCTTACTGATACATGGTGGTGGCAGTTCTTGGTGGAATTATCTTCGTCAAGCACGAATCTTGTCAGAAGAATACCATGTTATTCTACCCACTTTGAATGGTCACGGCGAGGAATATCAACTTGATTATGTTTCTACTGAAGATTCTGCTTTGGAGATTCTAGACTATATCAAAGCAAACTGTGGTGGGAAATTGTTTGCAATCGGTGGTGTTTCACTTGGTGGTCAAATTGCCATGGAGCTTTTGTCTTTAGACAGTGAAATTGCTGAGAAGGCCATCATAGACGGAAGCCTCTGTATTCCTCAACCAAGGTTAGCTAAAATCAGCCTCTTTCTAGTGTCTCTGTTTGCTAAACTGATGTTCAATAAATTCTCTTGCAAACTTCAGTTAAGCATGATGAACAAACTCTATCCTAAACTGGCTTATCCAGAGGAAATAAAAGCTTATTATTTGGAGGATCTTCCAAGGACGCCTATCAAAACATTGGTGACCATTTACAAAAACTATATGGGATGTTACAAGCTGAAAGATGTGATTTCTGCTAGCAAGGCTCAGGTTCTGTATATCTATGGTGAAAAAGAATTGAACTGTGTGAAAGAATCAGCGAAATTATTTCATCAGCTACATTCAAATACAGTTTTGTATGAAGCAAAGGGCTATAACCACGGCTATTTATCAGCTTACCTGCCTTATGAGTGGATTGATTTGGTGGTGCCATTTTTAAAGAGTGACTCATTAGAAATGTGTAACGAATCTGATATGCCATAAGGAGGAAACGGATGCTCGGAGCAATCGTTGGAGACATTATTGGTTCTGTTTACGAATGGAACAATATCAAAACAAAGGACTTTCCTTTATTTCGGAAAGACTGCTTTTTCACAGATGATACGGTAAGTTCGAACCGCTGAGTTTGTGAGTTTATTAGTGAAACGTTGCTAATCCTCAAAATAAAGAAACCCAAATACCATTATTTAGAAATGAAAACCTAAACTGTTTTTAAGGAGGTGTTATATTGATAGAGAGCAGACCTGAGTTTGATAAAATCATATCCTTTGATGAATTTAATAAATACTACTGGTATCGTGATGAACTTTCACAGATATGCAAGACATTGGAACTTGAATATAGGGGTACCAAACAAGAACTCAATCAAATTATTGAGCAGTACTTTAAGGGGAATCTGATTAAAAAATCACCCACAAAAAGAAATAAGAAAAGATTGGAAGCTATTCCCTTAGATACGCCCTTACTTGAATGTGGATTCTCCTTTAACGCTTACTTTAGAGAATATTTCTCAACTTTAACAGATGTTTCCCCTTTTAAATTTTCTGCTGATATGGCTACAGCTTGGAGAAAAGTAAAAAATGAACATGATTTGGCTTTTACAATTAAAGATATGCTAAAAGTTTATTATGGAAATTCAGATTATGCCAAGTATGACCATTCAGTTTGTCAATGGAATCAATTTTTAAAGGATTTCTGTGCAGACGAAAATAGTCGTAATTACTCAAACAAGTTAAAAGTAGCTTCTATTCTTTGGAAAGAAGTTAGAAATTCAAAAGCTGAAAAAATTTATTCAAAGAATCTTTTGACTGAATATGCTGATAAAATAAACGAGTATATATCAGTCTAAACCAAGAGTTCACAAGGAGGAATTTTATGCTAGGAGCAATTATTGGAGATATTGTCGGTTCTGTTTATGAATGGAACAATATCAAAACGAAGGACTTTCCTTTATTTCGGAAAGACTGCTTTTTTACAGATGACACGGTTATGACCTGTGCTGTCGCAGAAGCAATCATGAATGGTGGGCAAAAGAATGACTTTATTGACGCCATGAAGAAATATGGTAGAATGTATCCTGATGCTGATTATGGTGCTCGCTTTAATGCATGGCTAAACAGCGATAACCGTGAGCCTTATAATAGCTTTGGGAATGGTTCGGCTATGCGTGTTTCTCCATGCGCTTGGTCCATGGACTGTAGTTTTTATGCTAGAACCGGAATGTGGCCATCATCTAGAGAACTTGCGAGTCTTTCTGCAGAGGTAACTCATAATCATCCGGAAGGTATCAAAGGTGCTATGGCTACAGCTGATGCTATCTTTCTGTGTCGTTTTTACTTTGGTGGTTATTGTAGAGAATACGAGCAATCAATTAACGACAATCCTACAGAGTGTAAAAGACGGATTAAGGATTATATAGAGAAGGAATACGGCTACAATCTATCTCAAACTTTAGATGAAATCCGCCCTAACTATCGTTTTAACGAAACATGTCAGGAAACTGTCCCTCAAGCCATTATTGCCTTTCTTGAAAGTATAGACTTTGAAGATGCGATAAGAAATGCCATCTCACTTGGTGGCGACAGTGATACTCTCGCTGCAATCACTGGAAGTATAGCCGAGGCAGCTTATCGTATTCCTGACTGGATAAAGGATAAGGCATTTTCTTACTTGGATGAATCGTTAAAGGATGTAGTTATGCGATGGGAAAATAGAATAAAAGTGTATTGATCTCCAGTACGTCAGATTTCTCTTTTCTGTAATTTCATTGTATAATGGGAGTACATTTACTTGCATACGATGAAATGTAACCATTTCTAACGAATATTAAGGAGAACATTAATGAAAAAAGCAATGGTAATTATCAACCCTACCTCTGGTGGGGAGAAGGCTTTGGATTACAAAGAAAAGCTGGAGAATAAAGCAAAAGAATACTTTGAGCACGTGGAAACCAAAATTACCGAAAAGGCGCTGGATGCAACATATTTTGCTGAGGAAGCTTCTCGTGAGCAGTACGATGCAGTGGTCGTGTTTGGTGGAGATGGGACTGTCAACGAAGTCATTTCGGGTATTGCTGAGAAAGACTACATTCCTAAGTTGGGTATTATCCCAGGCGGTACGGGTAACCTCATTACAAAACTTTTGGAAATCAATCAAGACATCGATGGTGCAATTGACGAACTGGATTTTGATTTAACCAATAAGATTGATATCGGTAAAGCAAATGACAATTATTTTGGTTATATCTTTAGTATCGGTTCACTTCCTGAGGCGATTCACAATGTGGAGATTGAGGACAAGACAAAATTCGGTATTTTAGCCTATGCTGTAAATACCATGAAGTCTGTCATGACGGATCAGGTCTTTAACATTAAGGTCGAGACAGAAAATGGAAATTATATTGGTGAAGCGAGCCATGTTTTGGTTCTCTTGACAAATTACTTCGCTGACAAAAAAATCTTTGAAGAAAACAAAGACGGCTATGCCAATATTTTGATTCTTAAAGATGCTTCTATATTCTCTAAATTATCCGTTATTCCTGATTTACTAAAAGGAGATGTTGTCGGCAATGATAATATTGAGTATATCAGAGCGCGTAATATTAAAATCTCTTCAGATAGTGAATTGGAGTCAGATGTTGATGGCGATAAATCGGATAACCTACCTGTAGAAATCAAAGTCCTAGCTCAGCGAGTTGAAGTATTTTCAAAACCGAAAGAGTAAAAGATAAAAATTAGTTTATTATTCACAACGAAATGAAGTTCTATATCAACGATTGGAGGAGGAATGAATTCTCTATTTGATGAATTTCGAACAATTTGTTCTCATTTAAACCAAGTCGGAATCACTCCGACGCTCATGGGGTCTTTGGGTTTTGAATACCGTTCAAATGAAGAATGGGGGCCGTCTGACATTGACATTCATGTGCCTGGTGACCCTAGAGGTTGGGAAGCTCCTGACCATCTCAGAATCTATGACTGGGACAAGATAATGAAAGTGATGAATCACTTAGGTTACGCCTTAATAGATATTCATGAGCATGAATTCCAAAAGGATGGTCTGAGTGTTGAATTCGGAAGTATTGATTCTTTACCTGATTTTGCAGGAGTTTCGGAATCGGATATAGAGCTGATTCATCTCGAAAACATCACTTTTCGCGTTCCAAGTTTGGAACAGTTTTTAAGTATTTACAAGGCTTCTTCCCAAGATTCTTATCGAAATGAGCACAATAACAATAAGGACTTTAAAAAGATAGAGTGGCTGGAAAGACAGTTGTAAATCACCATTTAAAAAGTAGTTGGTTGTAAGGCTGGCTGCTTTTTTATTTATAGAACCAAACCACTTGAAACTGCGAACAAGCCTTGCAAATAAAATATGAAAGTAGTATACTAGAATCATAATCATGAAAACGTTTGCGTAAAATTTGAATTAATACTTTAGGAGACAAATTTATGGAATTAAGCGCTATTTACCATAGGCCTGAGTCGGAGTATGCCTATCTTTATAAGAATAAGAAGATTCATATTCGGATTCGGACTAAGAAAGGGGATATTGAAAGCATCAACTTGCATTATGGTGACCCTTTTATCTTTATGGAGGAGTTTTATCAGGATACAAAAGAAATGGCCAAGATAACCTCTGACGCCTTATTTGATTATTGGCAGGTTGAAGTCAAAGTTGATTTTGCACGTATCCAGTATCTCTTTGAACTCAAGGATACAGAAGGTCAAAGTATTTTGTATGGTGATAAAGGTTGTGTCGAAAATTCTCTAGAAAATCTCCATGCTATTGGGAATGGATTTAAGTTGCCCTATCTTCATGAGATTGATGCCTGCAAGGTTCCTGACTGGGTTTCAAATACGGTATGGTATCAGATATTTCCTGAGAGATTTGCCAATGGAAATGCTCGATTAAACCCAGAAGGGACTTTAGATTGGGATTCATCTATCACACCTCAGAGTGATGATTTCTTTGGTGGTGATTTACAGGGGATTATAGACCATCTGGATTATTTGCAAGACTTGGGCATTACTGGACTTTATCTTTGTCCTATCTTTGAATCTACGAGCAATCATAAATACAATACGACAGATTACTTTGAAATTGACCATCATTTTGGAGACAAGGAGACCTTTCGAGAGCTGGTCGAGCAAGCGCATCAGCATGGTATGAAAATCATGCTGGATGCTGTATTTAACCATATTGGTTCACAATCGCCTCAATGGCAAGATGTTGTCGAAAATGGTGAGCAATCTGCTTATAAAGATTGGTTCCATATTCAACAATTCCCAGTGACGACTGAAAAGCTAGCTAATAAGAGAGAGTTACCCTATCATGCTTTTGGTTTCGAGGACTATATGCCTAAGCTAAATACAGCCAATCCAGAGGTAAAGGAGTATCTTTTAAAGGTTGCGACTTATTGGATTGAAGAGTTTGATATTGATGCTTGGCGTTTGGATGTGGCAAATGAGATTGACCATCAGTTTTGGAAGGATTTTCGAAAGGCAGTTTTAGCTAAAAAGCCTGATCTTTATATTTTAGGAGAAGTCTGGCATACGTCTCAGCCTTGGCTAAATGGAGATGAATTCCATGCGGTCATGAATTATCCTTTATCTGATAGTATAAAGGACTATTTCTTACGAGGTGTTAAGCAGACGGACCAGTTCATCGATGAAATCAATGGCCAATCTATGTATTACAAGCAGCAGATTTCAGAAGTTATGTTTAATCTATTGGATTCGCATGATACAGAACGAATCTTGTGGACGGCCAATGAGGATGTTCAACTGGTCAAATCAGCCCTAGCCTTTCTCTTTTTAAAAAAAGGAACACCCTGCATCTATTATGGAACCGAGCTAGCCTTGACCGGAGGACCAGACCCGGATTGTCGTCGTTGTATGCCTTGGGAACGAGTATCAAGTGACAATGATATGTTGAATTTCATGAAGAAGCTAATCAAGATTCGCAAACACGCGTCAGCAATCATTTCGCAAGGCAAGTACAGCCTAAAAGAAATCAAACAAAATGTAGTTGTCTTGGAATGGACATACGAAGGCTGGGTCCTTAAAGCCATCTTTAATCAATCAAAAGATGATTATCTTTTAGAGAAAGAAGTAGTAGAACTAGCAAGCAATTGCCAAGAATTGGAAAATCAGCTTGTCATCTCTCCAAATGGATTTGTGATTTTCTAAAAACTAGTTGATGAAGATTATGGTCCATTTCACCACTTATAAAGTATAATAAGGCTAGTTACTAAACCTGTAAAAGGAGAAAGAGATGAAGAAATCAAGAAAATTAGCCGCATTAGGAATTTGTTCAGCCTTGTTCTTGGGCTTGGCTGCTTGTCAACAACAACATGCTACTTCTGAAGGGACGAATCAAAGGCAAACCAGTTCAGCTAAAGTTCCATGGAAAGCTTCATACACCAATCTAAACAATCAGGTAAGTACAGAAGAGGTTAAATCACTCTTATCAGCCAATTTGGATCCAAATAGTGTTAATGCATTTTTTAATCTTGTAAATGATTACAATACCATTGTCGGGTCAACTGGCTTATCAGGAGATTTCACTTCCTTTACTCACACAGAATACGATGTTGAGAAAATCAGTCATCTCTGGAATCAAAAAAAGGGCGATTTTGTTGGGACCAACTGCCGTATCAATAGTTATTGTCTTTTGAAAAATTCAGTCACTATTCCAAAGCTTGAAAAGAATGACCAATTGCTTTTCCTAGATAACGATGCCATTGATAAGGGAAAGGTCTTTGATGCAAAAGATAAGGAAGAGTTTGATATTCTATTTTCGAGAGTTCCAACTGAAGCAACTACAGATGTCAAGGTTCACGCTGAAAAGATGGAAAAATTCTTCTCTCAATTTCAATTCAACGACAAAGCTCGAATGCTATCTGTAGTCTTGCACGACAATCTGGATGGTGAGTTTCTGTTTGTTGGACACGTTGGTGTTTTAGTGCCTGCTGATGATGGCTTCTTATTTGTAGAGAAATTAACGTTCGAAGAGCCCTACCAAGCGATTAAATTTGCCAGCAAGGAGGATTGTTACAAGTATTTAGGCACCAAGTACGCGGACTATACAGGTGATGGACTGGCTAAGCCTTTCATCATGGATAATGATAAGTGGGTTAATCTTTAATAGTGGTACGATATGACAGTAATCCTAGGACATTTATATTTTTGATGAGTTGGTGGATTATTTCAATCGTTAATATCCAGAAACCACTCTTTAGGGTATTGCACATATTTTCAAAACACTCCATTTGTAGTTTTATCTGGATTGGTATATAATTTAATTTAGAGAAAATAGGAGGACTAATCAAATGGAATTAAAAGATTTTACAGAAAAAGAACAGGAAATGATTAAGAAGGGCCTTACGACGTCTAAGATTAGTGACAAGGAAACTGCTGAGAAAATTCTTGCACTAGTACCACAAGACTTGATTAAGCGAATTCCGTTTTTCGTCAGAAAACATGCTACGACACGTACGATTAAACGCATTTCAATTGAACACCCTGAACTCTACGCTGCAGCTCAAACCAGTGGTGAGATTCCAGAAAAAGAACGCGAAGAATTGCGTCAGATTATCACAACTATCTTTGAACAAAAGATGAATAAGCATAGTATTCGTTAAATACAAAATTTGAGAACTAGAATCTTCTAGTTCTTTTTATATCCGCTTTCATATTATTAAACTTATACAAATCTATATAAAACAATATATTTCCGAACAAAAATAGATGTTTTTTCAAAAAAGTACTTTACAGAGTGTTAGAAGTATGTTATAGTAATAAAGCTTAGAAAATAAGAAGATGTTTTCTAGCAAATATAAACCCGAGTAAAAAATGCCTACGGACAGGCAGGGTTGAATGCCGAAGCGTGGTTGAAAAACCACATTATTGATAGGGTTAAAAGCCTACTTTTATAAGTTGATGTTAGGACACTTGTCCTAATTCATAAATTTTTAGTGTGGTGAAAGCACACGTCATCTTGTGAAACGATCAATAAAGTACGTAATATTTGCTACTAGAGAGTTAGGAAACATCGGGAACAGACATACTCAACAGAAACAAACATAAAAACGTCAGAAGATTGCAGAGCAGGTGAAATCCTGCTCTTTTTTCATGAGTCAACCTTTAGTTCCTTAGTTTTCATAAGGTACTAAAAATATTGAAAGGAGTATGTCTTGAAAGAGTTAGATCAAAACCAAGCACCAATTTATGAGGCCTTGGTGAAGTTGCGCAAGAAAAGGATTGTTCCCTTTGATGTTCCAGGTCACAAGCGTGGACGGGGAAATCCAGAACTTGTTGAACTGCTAGGTGAAAAATGTGTAGGCATTGATGTTAATTCGATGAAACCCTTGGATAATCTTGGTCACCCTATTTCGATTATTCGAGATGCGGAGGAATTGGCTGCAGATGCTTTTGGAGCTAGCCATGCTTTTCTAATGATAGGGGGAACAACTTCATCGGTGCAGACTATGATTCTGGCAACCTGCAAGGCAGGAGATAAGATTATTCTGCCACGAAATGTCCACAAATCTGCTATTAATGCGTTGGTTCTATGTGGTGCCATCCCCATCTATATCGAGATGAGTGTAGATCCTAAAATTGGT
Source organism: Streptococcus gwangjuensis (assembly GCF_028156745.1). Lineage (GTDB taxonomy): Bacteria > Bacillota > Bacilli > Lactobacillales > Streptococcaceae > Streptococcus > Streptococcus gwangjuense_A. The sequence continues at coordinate 134,662 of NZ_JAODJG010000038.1, read as the reverse complement.
ATCGCTTTAGGTCTTGAAAATGATCGAGTAGCCCAGGCTATTAAGGATCATCCAGATGCAAAAGCAATTTTGATAAACAATCCTACTTACTACGGCATCTGTTCAGACCTAAAGGGGTTGACAGAAATGGCTCATGAAGCTGGCATGATGGTTTTAGTAGATGAAGCCCACGGAGCGCACTTACATTTTACTGATAAACTTCCAATTTCTGCTATGGATGCAGGTGCTGATATGGCAGCAGTTTCTATGCATAAGTCTGGTGGGAGTTTGACCCAAAGTTCGCTTCTTTTAATCGGGGAGCAGATGAATCCTGAATACGTTCGTCAGATCATCAACCTGACCCAGTCAACATCCGCCTCTTACTTATTGATGGCTAGTTTGGATATTTCACGTCGCAACTTGGCCCTTCGTGGTAAAGAATCCTTTGAGAAGGTCATTGAGCTATCCGAGTACGCTCGTCGTGAAATCAATGCTATCGGTGGCTACTATGCCTATTCAAAAGAGTTAATAGATGGTGTGTCGGTATGTGATTTTGATGTAACCAAGTTGTCAGTTTACACTCAGGGTATTGGCTTAACAGGTATCGAGGTTTATGATCTCTTGCGCGATGAATACGACATTCAGATTGAGTTTGGTGATATTGGTAATATCTTGGCCTATATTTCGATTGGTGACCGTATCCAAGACATCGAGCGCTTGGTCGGTGCTCTAGCTGATATTAAGAGACTCTATTCACGAGATGGGAAGGACTTGATAGCTGGAGAATATATCCAGCCAGAGTTGGTCCTTTCTCCTCAGGAAGCCTTCTATTCAGAGAGAAGAAGTTTGTCTTTAGACGAATCTGTTGGACAAGTCTGTGGAGAATTTGTTATGTGTTACCCTCCAGGAATCCCTATCTTGGCTCCTGGTGAACGCATTATACGTGAAATTGTAGACTATATCCAATTTGCCAAGGAACGTGGTTGCTCCCTCCAAGGGACGGAAGATCCTGAGGTCAATCACATCAACGTCATTAAGAGAAAGGAGAACTAGATGGATTTATGGTTTTCTGAAGTTCATACTCCAGATGTCAAATTATCTCTGAGAACAGCCAAGCAACTCTACGCTGGAAAAAGTGAATGGCAGGATATCGAAGTCTTGGATACGCCAGCTTTTGGAAAGATTTTGATTTTAAATGGGCATGTTTTGTTCTCAGATGCGGATGATTTTGTCTACAATGAAATGACCGTCCACGTTCCCATGGCTGTCCACCCGAATCCCAAGAAAGTTTTGGTAATAGGGGGTGGCGATGGCGGTGTTGCTCAAGTATTAACCCTCTATCCTGAACTGGAGCAAATCGATATTGTGGAACCAGATGAGATGTTGGTTGAGGTCTGTCGTGAGTATTTCCCAGACTTTGCTGCAGGGCTAGATGATCCACGTGTTACCATTTACTACCAAAATGGGCTACGCTTTTTGCGAAACTGTGAAGATGACTACGATATTATCATCAACGATGCGACAGATCCATTTGGCCATACAGAAGGGCTCTTTACCAAGGAATTTTACGGTAACAGTTACAGAGCCTTGAAAGAAGACGGTATCATGATTTACCAGCATGGGAGTCCCTTCTTTGACGAGGATGAGTCAGCTTGCCGAAGCATGCACCGCAAGGTCAATCAAGCCTTTCCAATCAGTCGGGTCTATCAGGCCCATATACCAACCAGTCCTGCTGGTTATTGGTTGTTTGGATTTGCATCGAAAAAATACCATCCTGTCAAAGATTTTGACAAGGAAGGCTGGAAAAAACGCCAGCTTTTCACAGAATACTACACTGCAAATTTACACGTAGGGGCCTTTATGTTGCCCAAGTATGTTGAGGACATTTTAGAAGAAGAGGAAGGAAAAAAATGAGTCGTTTATTAGTTATTGGATGTGGGGGCGTTGCCCAAGTTGCTATTTCAAAGATTTGCCAAGATAGCGAAACCTTTACAGAGATTATGATTGCTAGCCGTACCAAGTCAAAATGCGATGACTTGAAGGCTAAACTGGAAGGCAAAACAAGTACAAAGATTGAGACAGCTGCTCTTGATGCTGACAAGGTAGAAGAAGTGATTGCCCTGATTGAAAGCTACAAACCAGAAGCTGTTTTGAACGTAGCTTTACCATATCAAGATTTAACCATTATGGACGCTTGTTTGGCTACAGGTGTCCACTATATCGATACAGCCAACTATGAGGCTGAGGATACAGAAGACCCTGAATGGCGTGCTATTTATGAGAAACGTTGCAAGGAACTTGGTTTTACAGCCTACTTTGACTACTCATGGCAATGGGCTTATCAGGAGAAATTCAAGGAAGCAGGCTTGACCGCTCTCCTTGGTTCAGGTTTTGACCCAGGTGTGACTAGTGTCTTTTCAGCCTATGCCCTCAAACACTATTTTGATGAAATCCACTATATCGACATTTTAGACTGTAATGGTGGTGACCACGGTTATCCGTTTGCAACAAACTTCAACCCAGAAATCAATCTACGCGAGGTTTCAGCACCGGGTTCTTATTGGGAAGATGGAAAATGGGTCGAAGTTGAAGCCATGTCTATCAAGCGCGAGTACGATTTCCCTCAAGTTGGACAAAAAGACATGTATCTCCTTCACCACGAAGAAATCGAATCATTAGCGAAAAACATTCCAGGTGTCAAACGGATTCGTTTCTTTATGACTTTTGGTCAATCTTACTTGACGCACATGAAATGTCTTGAAAACGTTGGGCTCCTTCGCACAGATACCATTAACTTCAATGGACAAGACATCGTTCCGATTCAATTCTTAAAAGCCTTGCTTCCAGATCCAGCCAGCCTTGGTCCACGCACTGTTGGTAAAACCAATATCGGATGTATCTTTACAGGTGTCAAAGATGGCGTTGAAAAGACCATCTACATCTACAATGTTTGCGACCATCAGGAATGTTACGCAGAAGTTGGTTCACAAGCAATTTCTTACACGACAGGTGTTCCAGCCATGATTGGAACGAAATTGGTTATGAACGGTACTTGGAAACAAGCTGGAGTGTATAACCTTGAGGAATTAGATCCAGATCCATTCATGGAAGCTTTGAATGAGTATGGTTTGCCATGGGTTGTGGTTGAGAATCCACAAATGGTGGACTAATGAAGTTAGAACAAGTACCAACACCAGCCTACGTCATTGACTTGGCCAAGTTAGAATCTAATTGCCGTATCCTACAATATGTACAAGAAGAGGCTGGTTGCAAGGTTTTGCTTGCCCAGAAGGCTTATTCCCTCTACAAAACCTATCCCTTGATTAGCCAGTATCTATCAGGTACGACTGCAAGTGGTCTCTATGAGGCCAAGCTAGCTAGAGAAGAGTTTCCTGGTGAAGTCCATGTTTTTGCACCTGCTTTCAAAGATTCAGACATGGAAGAATTACTTGAAATCACTGACCACATTGTCTTTAATTCTGAGAGACAGTTGCGTAAACATGGGGCCCGTTGTCGGGAGGCTGGTGTCAGTGTTGGTTTGCGCATCAACCCTCAGTGTTCAACTCAAGGAGATCACGCGCTCTATGACCCTTGTGCACCAGGTTCTCGTTTTGGCGTTACACTAGATAAAATTCCTAATGATTTGCTGGATTTGGTAGACGGTCTTCATTTTCATACGCTTTGCGAGCAAGGTTCAGATGATTTAGAGACAACTTTGAAAGCAGTAGAAGCGCAGTTTGGTTCTTATTTGCATGAAGTAAAATGGCTCAACATGGGTGGAGGACACCACATCACAAGAGAAGACTATGATGTGGATTTGCTGATTTCTGAAATCAAGCGTATACGAGAAACTTACAATCTTGAAGTCTATATCGAGCCGGGTGAAGCTATTGCGCTCAATGTAGGTTATCTAGCAACTGAAGTATTAGATATTGTAGAAAACGGCATGGAAATCTTGGTTTTAGATGCCTCTGCGACCTGCCATATGCCTGATGTACTTGAGATGCCCTATCGCCCACCTTTGAGAAATGGCTTTGAGGCACAGGAAAAAGCCCATACTTATAGACTTTCTTCCAATACCTGTCTGACGGGCGATGTGATTGGTGATTATAGCTTTGAAAATCCAGTCCAAATCGGAGACAGACTTTATTTCGAAGACATGGCCATTTATTCTTTTGTCAAAAATAATACCTTTAATGGTATTGGATTGCCAAGTCTCTATCTTATGGACGAGCAGGGTGAGTGCAGCTTAGTCAAAGCCTTTGGCTATCAAGATTTTAAAGGGAGATTATCATGATGGACAGTCCAAAAAAATTAGGCTATCGCATGCCAGCAGAGTACGAACCCCATCATGGTACCCTCATGATATGGCCGACTCGACCAGGTTCATGGCCTTTTCAAGGTAAGGCAGCTAAAAAGGCTTTTAGCCAGATTATCAAAACCATAGCAGAATGGGAAAAAGTCTATCTTTTGGTGGAACAAGACTACTTAGTCGAAGCACAAGACTACCTTGGAGATAGCGTTGTTTATCTAGACATTCCTACCAATGATGCCTGGGCGCGTGATACAGGTCCGACTATTCTTGTCAATGAGAAAGGCCAGAAGTTAGCCGTTGATTGGTCTTTCAATGCCTGGGGTGGAGCTGTAGATGGTCTATACCAAGACTATGAAGATGACGACCAAGTAGCCAGTCGTTTTGCTGAGGCCTTGGAAATACCTGTTTACGATGCCAAGCCTTTTGTACTGGAAGGAGGCGCAATCCATAGCGATGGACAAGGAACCATTCTCGTAACTGAAAGTTGCTTGCTGAGTCCTGGTCGCAATCCTCATCTTAGTAAGGAAGAAATCGAAAATACCTTATTAGAGTGCCTTGGAGCTGAAAAAATTATCTGGCTTCCTTATGGTATTTATCAGGACGAAACCAATGAACACGTTGACAATGTTGCTGCCTTTGTTGGTCCTGCAGAGCTTGTTTTAGCTTGGACAGATGATCAAAACGATCCTCAGTATGCCATGTCAAAAGCAGATCTCGAACTCTTAGAAAAGGAAACAGATGCAAAAGGTCGTCCCTTCACCATTCATAAGCTTCCTATCCCAGCTATTCGTCAAGTTGTCACTGAGGACGATTTACCAGGCTATACTTATGAAGAAGGAGAAGAAGAGAGATACGCAGGTGAACGACTAGCAGCTTCCTACGTAAACTTTTATATCGCCAACAAGGCTATCTTAGTTCCCCAATTTCAAGATAAAAACGATCAAGTAGCCTTAGATATCCTCAGTAAGTGTTTCCCAGACCGTAAAGTTGTCGGAATACCAGCTAGAGATATTCTTTTAGGTGGTGGCAATATCCACTGTATCACCCAACAAATCCCAGAATAGGAGAAAAAGATGAGAAATGTAAAAGTTTCAGCCATTCAGATGCAATGCGCTAAGGATGTGGCAACAAATATCCAAACAGCAGAGCGTTTAGTACGTCAGGCAGCAGAACAAGGCGCACAAATTATTCTCTTGCCCGAGTTGTTTGAACGTCCATACTTTTGTCAGGAACGTCAGTATGACTACTACCAGCATGCCCAGTCGGTGACAGAAAATACTGCCATTCAGCATTTTATGGTGATTGCTAAGGAACTACAAGTTGTTTTACCGATCAGTTTCTATGAAAAAGATGGCAATGTCTTGTATAATTCTATTGCAGTTATTGATGCAGATGGGGAGGTGCTAGGTGTTTATCGGAAGACTCACATTCCTGACGATCATTACTATCAAGAGAAATTTTACTTTACTCCTGGCAACACAGGTTTCAAGGTCTGGGATACGCGCTACGCTAAGATTGGTATTGGTATCTGTTGGGATCAATGGTTCCCTGAAACAGCGCGCTGTCTTGCATTGAATGGGGCTGAATTGCTCTTTTATCCAACGGCTATCGGTTCAGAGCCAATTTTGGATACGGATAGTTGTGGTCATTGGCAACGTACCATGCAAGGACACGCAGCAGCAAATATTGTTCCAGTTATTGCAGCCAATCGCTATGGCTTGGAAGAAGTCGCTCCAAGTGAGGAAAATGGTGGACAGAGTTCCAGTCTTGACTTTTACGGTTCATCCTTTATGACGGATGAAACAGGAGCTATTCTAGAACGAGCTGAAAGACAAGAAGAAGCTGTTCTGTTAGCAACTTATGACCTAGATAAGGGAGCAAGCGAACGCCTAAACTGGGGCTTGTTTCGAGATAGAAGACCCGAAATGTATCAAGGTATTACGGACTAGTAGGGGAGAAATGAGAGATTCATTCTGCTAGACTAACTTCTTGTTAGCAACTATAGGGATACTAGGTCATCTAGTAAATGGATTTTATATTTTAACCCTCTAAGGCTTTCTCGCGCTTTTATGCGAGGAGCTTTTCTGTTTAATCTTTATCAATAAAACATGCTATAATAGTTGCAGAAAGGTTGGTGTTTATGGCTAGGATATTGGTTATTGAAGACAATAGTGACATTCAAGAAATTTTGCGAACACTTCTTACCGAGGAGCATGAGGTGATTCAAGCCTTTTCAGGAACTGAAGGAATCATGCTTTTTGACCAAGGTGGGATTGAACTCGTTTTGCTAGATATCATGCTTCCTGGGAAAAATGGGGATCAGGTTTTAAAAGCCATCAGGGAACAAAGTCAAATTCCAGTCATTATGCTAACAGCTTTGAGCGATAAGAAGTTAATCAGTCAATACCTCTTAGACGGTGCCAATGATTACATAGTAAAACCTTTTGATTTGGATGAAGTCTTTGCTAGAGTCACTGTTCAATTACGTCAAAGTGTAGAAAAACAACCTATACAACAAGAAAAAACTGAAAATCTGCCACAAAACTTGAAAAATATCCAGTTTGATGCAGAAAGTTTTGAAATCAAAAATAGTCAGGAAACGATTCGCCTTGCCAAGAAAGAATACTTGATTCTCCAAACTCTCCTCAAACATCCTAAGAAAATTTTCACCAAAGAAGAACTTTATGAATTGGTTTGGGATGAGAGCTATCTACCTGGAGATAATACCCTCAATACGCATTTGAGTAATCTTCGTAAAAAATTAAACCAGCTTGACCCAAATCAAGAATATATTGAAACTATCTGGGGCGTTGGGGTAAGATTAAAAGGAGACAAGCAATGACCTACATAATAATCTTTGTTCTATTGGTACTCCTGATTATTTTATCGATTTCATTGATTCGATACCATCTAGCACTTAAAAACTTGAGTCAACAGATTGAAGATAAGATTCTCACAGGTAGTATGAAAAGAGTAGGGGTCAGCATTTTTTCCAAACATTTTTTACATCTCTATCAGCAGATTGAGAATCTATTTCAGGAAGTAGAGCAATCTCGATTGGTTATGAAAAGGGAAAAACAGACTCTGGATATGGCCATCAGCAATATCGCCCATGATATTCGGACGCCTCTGACTATCGCTTCAGGCTACACCCAACAATTGATAAAAACTCCTGGAGACAAATCAGAAACCTTACAAAAAATAGCCCAGCATCTTGATTTAGTTTCTAAACGTTTGGAGGCTCTTCTAGAATATCGTCGTTTGATGGAAGGGGCTGTCAAACCGAAACTGGAAGAAGTGGATCTTTCAGCTTTTATCACCAAAAAGACTCTGGCTTATTATGATGTTTTTCAGGCGGCAAATATCACGCTTGATTTTCAGGTTGAAGCTGGTCTGAAAATGAGGACTGATGAAGACTTACTGGATCGAATTTTACAAAATCTGCTTGGAAATGTTCTCAAGCATGGCAAGGAAGAAGCACGTCTATCTTTAAGAAAGGAAAAGGAACATCTTGTCTTAGAGATTGCAAACCTTGTCAAACAACCCATCAAAAGAATAGAAAATCTCAGCAACCGTTTTTATTCTGAAAATCTATCAGACACGGAAGAATCCTCTGGTTTAGGCCTTTATATCACTGAGGAATTATGCCATCTTCTCGGTGCAGAGATGAAACTAAGTACAGATGGGCAATGGTTATCGGTTTTCATTTACTTTTAAAGAAATAAACCTCCTCTGTAGGCTAGAGGAGGTCTTTTTTATAGACTTTTCTTTTTGAAAACTGCCAGTCCACTTAGATTAAAGATTACAATAACAGCTAAGCTAACTATAAGTGTGTAGAGAATTGACTCACTATTAGCAGTCATAGCATAGGTAAATTGCAAGGACAAATATGGCAAAATTTTGATATTTGGAAAAATGAGCATTGGCATAGAAAGTAAGATAGAGCTGACCAAATACCCAATAAATACTGCAAGATAAGAATGACTAACATAGAGAATGAAGGAAACAATGGAAAGCCAAGCAAGGAGGCAAAGAAATTGAAGGAAAATGGTTACCAGTAGATTGCCGATAAAGCCATCAGGCATAGTTCCAAATCCATTTAAGATAGTTGCTGGAATAAAGGCAATCACAAGGCTGATGATAAGTTGCAAAAGTGCAATACAAGCCAGTACAACGGCTTTGGCAAGGAAAAACTCTGTACGAGAAATCCCTACTGTCAAACTATTTTTATAGAGCTTTCCGATTAAATCAACACCTAAAACTAGACAAGTTAGAACAATACAGAGAAAAACGAGGTTTGAACCTTGACTAGATGCGTTAATCAGGGCTTGTACACCGTCCCAACCATGGGTTGGAATTTCTGGCTCTTCTGTCTGGATTGCCATCAGATGGCCAGTAGCTCCAATACTTGCGCCCATTAGCATGAGAGAAAAGAGAATGAACTCTGTAATCCAGAATCCTTTGGAACGGAAAAGACGGTAAAAGTCTGCTTGAATGGTATGTATCATGATTTTCCTCCTATTCGACCAATTGTGTGAAGTATTCTTCTAGGTTTTGACGGGCGTAGTAAATCTCGTCAATAGCGACATCTGCCAAGGTTAATTCCTTGAGAATCTGTTTGACATCTTGTTCCTGACCAAAGATGTGAATTTCGTTTTCAGGATTAACAACCTTGAACTGGAGCTGAATTTGTTCTTTCAATACTTGACAAGCTTTCTCTTGATCAGCTGTCTTAAGAACAATATAATCCTCACTTAGTGTTTCAAATTCAACTTTACTGATTTCACGAATAATCTTGCCTTGATCTAAAATACCAAAACGATTAGCTACGAGGTAGAGTTCTGACAAGATATGGCTAGAGATGAGAATGGTGATCCCTTGTTCTTGATTGAGTCGTTGAATCATGAGTCGAAATTCTTTGATACCGATTGGGTCGAGACCATTGATAGGTTCATCTAAGATTAGGAAATCTGGTTTGGATAGGAGGGCAATGGCAATACCAAGTCTTTGTTTCATTCCTAGCGAGAAATCACGAAAGACTTTTTTACCTGTATCTGGCAAACCTACATAGTCCAGCGTTTCTCGAATGACTTGATCAGCATTTGGAATATGACGAATCATACAATAATATTTCAGATTTTGGTAAGCTGTTAAGTGATTATGAGCTACAGGTGATTCAATCACTGAACCTACTCGAGATAGAGACTTGGTCCACTCATTTTCCGATTGACTAGAAAAGAGGGAAACAGTTCCTTTATCTGCAAACAGTAGTTGCGTAATGATTTTGATTAAGGTGGTTTTCCCAGCTCCATTCTTCCCGATAAGTCCATAAATATCTCCCTCTCTTATCGTTAGATGAAGATCCTGAAGGATAGCTTGTTTGTCAAAGTTTTTGGACAATCCATGAATGTCAAGTACTGTTTTCATGATTCTCTCCTTTTGATTTATTTTGTTAACTTTAGTATAAAGTATAGAAATCAAAGAAAGCTCAAGGATTTCTAAAGAGTTTCTAAAGTTTTAGGAATTCTTAAATATCAAAACCCAGTTGGTATGAACTGGGCTTCTTGATTATAAAATATATTTCTCAATCGCACGCGCAACACCGTCTTCTTCGTTGCTTGCTGTAACGTCATCAGCTAGGGATTTGACATAATCGCTGGCATTTCCCATTGCAATGCCAAGTCCTGCAAACTGGAGCATTTCGATATCGTTATTGGCATCGCCCATGGCCATGATTTCTGAGGAATCAATCTTCAAAATCTCAGCTAGTCGAGAAAGAGCAGTAGCCTTTGTCGTTCCAAGCGGCATCGCTTCATAAATAACAGGCTGCGAACGAACTCCGCTAAAACGTTGGCAGAGTTCCCCAGCAAAACGCTGCTCAAAATCGTCTGTTTGTTCTTTTGTTCCCAAAAACATACCTTGGAACATACGATACTTGCCACTGGTCGCTTCCTCAAGGGAAATTTCAGTCAGGTCTGAAAAGACTAGTTTAGCATCATTTTGGATAACTTGATTGGGCTTGCCACCGAGGACAAAATAATGCTCCTCGTCAAAAAGTGTCAACTGAACCTCACTTTTTTCAGCAAGGTCATAGAGGTATTCGATGTCAGCTGGACTGAGTTCTTGCCAGTCAACTAAGCTCCAGTCGCTCGTTTGATGAGTTGAGCAACCGTTGTTCACAATAACGTACTCATTCTGGAGGTCTAGTCCCAGTTTTTTATAGTAGGGGAGGACACCGAAAAGCGGGCGACCCGTACAGAGAACCAGTTTGACACCTTTTTCAATAGCTTGGTGAATAGCAGTAATATGAGCTTGTGGGATTTCCTTGGCTTCATTGAGGAGGGTTCCGTCCATATCCAAGGCTAGTAGTTTAATCATAGGTCTTCCTTCTTTATCTTTTGGTATTATTATAGCATATTTTAGAGGAAAGGAGGAGGAATCTTTGGACTAATCATGGTATAATAAAAAGTAATGAAAAATTCCAACGAGGCTAAGATGAAATTACTTTATACTGATATTCGGACTTCTTTGACAGAAATTCTAACCAGAGAGTCGGAGCAGTTAGTTGCTGCTGGCAAGCGAGTCTTCTATATCGCTCCTAACTCTCTTTCTTTTGAAAAGGAACGCGCCGTGCTGGAATGCTTGTTCCATCAGGCTTCTTTTGCGATTACTGTCACGCGCTTTGCGCAAATGGCTCGTTATCTGATTTTGAATGATTTGCCTGTCAAAACCAGTCTTGATGATATTGGTCTTGGGATGGCCTTTTACAAATGCCTTGCCGAACTTGATCCTAAGGATTTACGTGTTTATGGAGCTATCAAGCAGGATCCTCAATTTATCCAGCAGTTGATTGAACTGTATCACGAGATGACCAAGGCTCAGATGAGTTTTTTAGATTTGGAAAGTTTGACTGATGAAGACAAGAGAGCCGATTTGCTCTTGATTTTTGAGAAAGTAACGGCCTATCTAAATCAAGGTCAGTTGGCTCAGGGAAGTCAATTGTCCCATTTGATTGAAGCTATTGAGAATGACAAAGTTAGTAGTGATTTTACTCAAATCGCCTTGGTTATTGATGGATTTACCCGTTTTTCTGCCGAAGAAGAGCGAATTGTGGACCTACTTCATAGCAAGGGTGTTGAGATTGTTATTGGGGTTTATGCTAGTAAGAAAGCTTATACTAGTCCTTTTAGTGAGGGCAATCTCTACCAAGCCAGTGTGGAGTTTCTCCATCATCTAGCCTCTAAATACCAAACACCTGCTCAAGACTGTTCTCAGACCCATGAGAAAATGGATAGTTTTGACAAGGCCTCTCGTTTGTTGGAGTCTTCTTATGACTTTTCAGAACTCACCTTGGATGTCGATGATGAGGACCGTGAAAACCTGCAAATCTGGTCTTGCTTGACTCAAAAAGAAGAGTTGGAGTTGGTGACCCGTAGCATTCGTCAGAAATTACATGAGAACTCAGATCTGAGTTACAAGCATTTTCGTATCCTCTTGGGGGATGCAGCTTCTTATCAATTATCTCTAAAAACGATTTTTGACCAGTATCAGATTCCTTTTTATCTTGGTAGAAGCGAATCCATGGCGCACCATCCCTTGACTCAGTTTGTCGAGTCTATTTTGGCTTTGAAACGCTATCGTTTCCGTCAGGAGGATTTAATTAACATTCTCAGAACTGGTTTATATACCGACCTTAGTCAGGCTGATATTGATGCTTTTGAGCAATATATCCGCTATCTTGGTATCAATGGCTTGCCAGCCTTTCAGCAAGCCTTCACCAAGTCCCACCATGGAAAATTTGATTTGGAACGTTTGAATTCCCTTCGTCTGCGTATTTTAACCCCTCTTGAAACTCTCTTTGCCAGTCGAAAACAGAAAGCTGAAAATCTCCTACAAAAATGGAATGTCTTTCTAAAAGAAGGAGCGGTGACCAAGCAGTTGCAAGATTTGACAGCTACTATGGAAGCTCTTGAACAGGAAAGACAAGCCGAAGTTTGGAAGGCTTTCTGTCATATTTTAGAACAATTTGCGACCGTTTTTGCTGCTTCACAGGTTAGTCTAGAGGACTTCTTAGCCTTGCTCCATTCTGGAATGAGTTTGTCTCAGTATCGTACCATTCCAGCAACAGTGGATACCGTCCTGGTGCAGAGTTACGATTTGATTGCGCCTTTGACCGCTGACTTTGTCTACGCTATTGGGTTGACTCAGGACAATTTACCAAAAATCGCGCAAAATACCAGTCTTTTAACTGATGAAGAAAGACAAAGCTTAAACCAAGCAACCGAAGAAGGCGTTCAATTGCTGATTGCCAGCAGTGAAAATCTCAAGAAAAATCGCTACACTATGCTTTCCTTGGTCAATTCTGCTCGTAAGCAGTTGGTCTTGTCGGCTCCAAGCCTTTTTAATGAAAGTGAAAGCAAGGAATCAACTTATCTTCAAGAGCTAGTTCATTTTGGATTTAGCAGGAAAGAGAAGAGGATGAATCACAAAGGGCTGTCTAAGGAAGATATGGGGTCATATCACAGTCTTTTGTCCAGTCTGGTTGCCTATCACCAGCAGGGCGAGACGAGTGATACTGAGCAAGATTTGACCTTTGTCAAGGTTCTGGCGCGTGTCATGGGTAAAAAACTAGACCAGCAAGGTTTGGAAAATCCAGCCCTTCCAACCAGCCCAAGTAGCATGCCCTTAGCCAAGGATACCTTACAAGCTCTCTATCCTACTGATCAGGAGTTTTACCTGTCCACCTCTGGTTTGACGGAGTTTTATCGCAATGAATACAGTTATTTTCTTCGCTACGTTTTAGGCTTGCAAGAAGAATTACGCCTGCGTCCTGATGCCCGCAGTCACGGAAATTTCTTGCACCGTATCTTTGAACGTACTTTGCAGTTGCCTAACGAAGATTCCTTTGACAAACGTCTAGAACAAGCTATCCAAGAAACTAGTCAAGAACGCGAATTTGAAGCAATTTATCAGGAAAGTTTGGAAGCCCAGTTTACCAAGGAAGTTCTACTTGATGTTGCACGGACGACTGGCCATATTCTCCGTCACAATCCAGCCATCGAAACCATCAAAGAGGAAGCGAATTTCGGTGGGAAAGAGCAAGCCTTTATTCAATTGGACAATGGACGCAGTGTCTTTGTACGAGGCAAAGTTGACCGCATTGACCGATTGAAAGCTGATGGAGCGATTGGAGTGGTAGACTACAAATCCAGTCTAACTCAGTTCCAGTTTCCTCATTTCTTTAATGGGCTCAATTCCCAGTTGCCAACCTACCTAGCTGCCCTAAAAAGAGAAGGGGAGCAGAGCTTTTTCGGTGCCATGTACTTGGAAATGGCTGAGCCTGTCCAATCTCTGATGACCGTTAAAAGTCTGGCAGGTGCAGTAGTAGAAGCCAGCAAGTCTATGAAATACCAAGGACTCTTTTTAGAAAAAGAAAGTAGTCATTTGGGCGAATTTTACAACAAAAACAAGGCTAATCAGCTGACGGATGAGGAATTCCAGCTCCTACTGGACTACAATGCCCATCTTTACAAGAAAGCAGCTGAGAAGATTTTAGAAGGTCAGTTCGCCATTAATCCTTATACCGAAAATGGCAGAAGTATTGCCCCATACGTCCAGCAACACCAAGCCATTACAGGGTTTGAAGCCAATTACCACTTGGGTCAAGCCCGTTTCCTAGAGAAGTTAGACTTGGCTGACGGCAAACGTCTGGTCGGAGAAAAACTCAAGCAAGCTTGGTTTGAAAAAATAAGAGAGGAGTTGAATCGATGAAGCCTATTCCCTTTTTAACTGAGAAGGAAATTCAAAAACTGCAAGAAGCAGAAGCAAATTCGAGTAAGGAACAAAAGAAAACTGCCGAGCAAATCGAAGCTATCTACACTTCTGGTCAGAATATCCTCGTTTCAGCGTCGGCTGGTTCTGGGAAGACTTTTGTCATGGCCGAGCGTATTCTGGACCAACTGGCGCGTGGTGTCGAAATTTCTCAACTCTTTATCTCAACCTTTACCGTCAAGGCTGCGACTGAACTTAAGGAACGTTTGGAGAAAAAAATCAGCCAACAAATCCAAGAAAGTAGTGATGTCGACCTCAAACAACACTTGGGTCGCCAGTTGGCAGACCTCCCCAACGCTGCCATCGGAACCATGGACTCTTTCACACAAAAATTCCTTGGTAAACATGGTTATCTGATTGACATTGCGCCTAATTTCAGGATTTTACAAAACCAAAGTGAGCAACTCCTTCTAAAAAACGAAGTCTTCCATGAGGTCTTTGAAGTCCATTACCAAGGTAAACAGAAAAAGAAGTTTAGCCATTTGCTGAAAAATTTTGCTGGACGTGGAAAAGATGAACGGGGTCTGCGCCAGCAAGTCTATAAAATTTATGACTTCCTCCAATCCACTAGTAATCCTCAGAAATGGCTGAATGAATCTTTCCTCAAAGGCTTTGAAAAAGCTGATTTTACCAGTGAAAAAGAAAAACTAACTGAGCAAATCAAACAGGCGCTTTGGGACTTGGAAAGTTTCTTCCGTTACCATCTGGATAATGATGCCAAGGAGTTTCCAAAGGCTGCTTATCTAGAAAATGTTCAGTTGATTCTAGACGAAATTAGCTCCTTGAATCAGGAGTCCGATAGTCAGGCTTATCAAGCAGTGCTTGCGCGTGTTGTCGCAATTTCGAAAGAGAAAAATGGTCGGGCTCTGACAAATGCCAGTCGCAAGGCTGATTTGAAACCACTGGTCGATGCCTACAATGAAAAGAGAAAGACCCAGTTTGCTAAACTAGGACAACTAGCAGACCAGATAACCATTCTCGATTATCAAGAACGTTATCATGGAGACACTTGGGAGCTAGCTAAAACCTTCCAGTCTTTCATGAGTGATTTTGTGGAAGCTTATCGTGAACGCAAACGCCAGGAAAATGCCTTTGAATTCGCTGATATCAGCCATTACACCATTGAGATTTTAGAGAATTTTCCGCAAGTCCGTGAGGCTTATCAGGAGCGCTTCCATGAAGTCATGGTTGATGAGTATCAGGATACCAACCATATTCAAGAACGGATGCTAGAATTGCTGTCTAATGGCCACAATCGCTTTATGGTAGGAGATATCAAGCAGTCCATTTATCGTTTCCGTCAGGCAGATCCGCAGATTTTCAATGAGAAATTCCAACGCTATGCGCAAAATCCAAATGAGGGCAAGCTCATTCTCCTCAAGGAAAATTTCCGTAGTAGTTCAGAAGTGCTGTCAGCAACCAATGATGTTTTTGAACGTCTCATGGACCAAGAGGTCGGCGAAATCAACTATGATAACATGCACCAGCTTGTTTTTGCCAATACCAAACTGACTCCAAATCCTGACAACAAGGCAGAATTTCTCCTCTACGACAAGTATGACACAGGTGAGGAAGAAGAGGATCAGGCAGAAACGAAACTCACTGGTGAGATGCGCTTAGTCATCAAGGCGATCCTGAAACTCCATCAGGAACAAGGTGTTGCCTTTAAAGAAATTGCCCTTTTGACCTCTAGTCGTAGTCGTAATGATCAAATTCTACTTGCCCTGTCTGAGTACGGGATTCCTGTCAAAACCGACGGAGAGCAAAACAACTATCTCCAATCTCTAGAAGTACAAGTCATGCTAGAAACCCTTCGTGTCATTCACAATCCCCTGCAAGACTATGCCTTGGTTGCTCTTATGAAGTCTCCAATGTTTGGTTTTGATGAGGACGAGTTAGCACGTTTATCTCTTCAGAAAGCAGAGGATAAAGTCCACGAAAATCTCTATGAGAAACTAGTAAATACTCAAAAACAGGTAAGTAGCCAAAAAGGCTTGATTCACTCAGCTCTAGCTGAGAAACTAAAGCAATTCATGGATATCTTGGATTCTTGGCGCTTGTATACCAAAACGCACTCCCTCTATGACCTGATTTGGAAGATTTACAACGACCGTTTTTATTATGATTATGTTGGGGCTTTGCCAAATGGTCCTACTAGACAGGCCAATCTCTATGCCCTAGCTTTGAGAGCAGACCAGTTTGAAAAGAGCAATTTCAAGGGCTTGTCACGTTTTATTGGTATGATTAACCAAGTCTTAGAAGCCCAGCATGATCTTGCAAGCGTGGCCGTCGCACCGCCAAAAGATGCAGTAGAGCTCATGACCATTCACAAAAGTAAAGGGCTGGAGTTTCCTTACGTCTTTATCCTCAATATGGATCAAGATTTCAATAAGCAAGACTCTATGTCAGAGGTCATTCTCAGTCGTAAAAATGGTCTTGGTGTCAAATATATTGCCAAAATGGAGACAGGAGCAGTGGAAGATCACTATCCTAAAACCATCAAACTCTCCATTCCTAGTCTGACCTATAGACAGAACGAAGAAGAATTACAGCTGGCAAGCTATTCTGAGCAAATGCGTCTACTGTATGTTGCCATGACGCGGGCTGAGAAAAAGCTTTATCTTGTCGGTAAAGGTTCTCGTGAAAAGCTGGAAGCCAAGGAATACCCAGCGGCTAAAAATGGAAAACTAAATAGCACTACTAGACTCCAAGCCAAGAATTTCCAAGATTGGATTTGGGCTATCAGCAAAGTGTTTGCCAAGGATCATCTCAACTTTAGTTATCGTTTTGTTGGAGAAGATCAGTTGACCAGAGAAGCTATCGGAGAGTTGGAAAACAAGAGCCCTCTCCAAGATAGCTCTCAAGCAGATAACCGTCAGTCAGAAACCATCAAAGAAGCCCTTGAAATGCTGAAAGAGGTGGAAGTTTATAATACTCTTCACCGTGCAGCCATTAAACTCCCTAGTGTTCAAACCCCAAGTCAAATCAAGAAATTCTACGAACCTGTTATGGATATGGAAGGTGTTGAGATTGCAGGTCAAAGCCAGTCAATAGACAAAAAAATCAGCTTTGATTTACCAGATTTTTCAACCAAAGAAAAGGTAACAGGAGCTGAGATTGGTAGTGCTACCCACGAACTCATGCAGAGAATTGACCTCAGCCAGCAACCAAACCTTGCTAGCCTGACAGAAACTCTTAAACAAGTTCAAACCATCCCAGCTGTCAGAGACAAGATCAATCTTGTTAAAATTCTTGCATTCTTTGACACAGCGCTCGGTCAGGAAATTCTTGCTAATACCGACCGTCTCTATCGCGAGCAACCTTTCTCCATGCTCAAACGAGACCAAAAGAGTCAGGAAGATTTCGTTGTTCGTGGAATCTTGGACGGCTATTTGCTTTATGAGGATAGAATCGTTCTTTTCGACTACAAGACAGACCGCTATGATGACTCAAGTCAACTCATAGATCGCTATCGTGGTCAGTTAACCCTATACGGAGAGGCTTTATCTCGAGCCTATTCGATTGAAAATATTGAGAAATACTTGATTTTACTCGGTAAAGACGAGGTTCAAGTTGTAAAAGTATAATCTAGAAAGGAGACCTCATGACACTTCCAGTTAGAAAATCCCTACATGATGCGGTTTTACAGGCTTCAAAAGCTGATACTTGGGAACAAGCTACCAAGGAATGGAATGAAGTTTCCTTGATTTTTAACGGTATCGGCCGTAGCAATTGTGTCTGTGGAAATGCCATCAAGTACGCTTACGAACTCTTTAACGGTGTCACCGGCCAACGCCTCTTTCCGATAGGTAGCGATTGTGTTCGGCATTTTCATCGATTAAGCCTTGACCAGCAACTAGAAGAGGAAGAAAAACTACTCAGAAAGGTCGAAAATCTGACCAGAAAAGCCCAGAAAAAAGAAAAAATCAAGGTCAATAAAAGTGACTTTGACGAGCGACTTCTAAAATGGCTCTGGGAAAAAGGTGTTTTCAAGCCTAATCGTGGCAATCAGTTCTCACCTGAGAAAGACCATCAGCTCTTCCTAGAAGTCTTTCAAGGAGGAAGTTGGACAAAGGCAGAGCCCAAGAAGAAGGCTCGTATGGAAGAAGTACTTGAAAAGTGTATCAAACCCTTTTTACTTGGAAAACCAGATGACCAACTCTACCTTGTCAAGCTAGGTAAGGAGAAAATTGACTACGAACAAGAACTCCGTATCCAGGCAGAGAAAGAGCGCAAGAAGAGGGATAAAATCGCCAAGCAGTATGCAGATAATCTAGTCCTAGCCATGGGCCCAGCGGAGCGTGCTTATCAGGATTACTTTGGCTTTACAGAAACCCTAACCCAAGAAGAACGCAAGTGGGAGAAAATTCTTTTTGGTAAAAATCGAACAGAACGTGCTATCAAGGCCAAACAATACCAAAAAGAGTTGGAAAAAGACCAACGAATTGCCAGTCAGGATCCAATTGAAAGAAAGCAGAAGCAGACTTGGCTCCTCAATTCCTATTTCCGTGAGCTTCCTGACGAAAAATCCCGCTTTGCTCGACTCTTATTAGAATATCGAAAAAGTGGAGAAGTGCCCTTTTCAACTGAATATCTGTCAGACCATCTGCTTGACTTTTTCTATAAAATGAAAGCCTTTGAGTTTGAAATTGCACCAGAACAAGTTCGAGATTTTCTAAAAGAAAGCCTTCAAGCAGAGCATCTCTCTTCAGCACAAGAAAGCTGGATAGAAGGAATTTTGACAAATTGCATAGTCCCATTTTTATCTCGAATACTCATCTAAAACTAAATATATAAGTCTTAGAATTTTATATAAAGTTAATATATAAATCAAGTGGATTTGAAATTATTATTCCTTTAAAAAGCATCTATTACAAACAAAAGCTAGTGCAAAAAAGGATAATTTATGATAGAATAGAAGATAAGAAAGAAAACGTTTTTACAATCTTTTCAATCCGAAGGAGATATATTATGGCTACTATTCAATGGTTTCCTGGTCACATGTCTAAAGCGCGTCGACAGGTTCAGGAAAATTTAAAATTTGTTGATTTTGTGACGATTTTGGTGGATGCACGCTTACCTTTATCTAGTCAAAATCCTATGTTGACCA
Organism: Streptococcus gwangjuensis; assembly: GCF_028156745.1. Classification (GTDB taxonomy): domain Bacteria; phylum Bacillota; class Bacilli; order Lactobacillales; family Streptococcaceae; genus Streptococcus; species Streptococcus gwangjuense_A. The sequence goes on along the minus strand of NZ_JAODJG010000038.1, from coordinate 115,427 downwards.
AAATCGTTGGTGATAAACCAAAACTCTTGATTTTAAATAAGGCAGACTTGGCTGATCCAGCAATGACCAAGGAATGGCGTCAATATTTTGAATCACAAGGAATTCAGACTCTTGCTATCAACTCCAAAGAGCAAGTGACTGTAAAAGTTGTAACAGATGCGGCCAAGAAACTCATGGCGGATAAGATTGCTCGCCAGAAGGAACGCGGCATCAAGATTGAAACCTTGCGTACCATGATTATTGGGATTCCAAACGCTGGTAAATCTACTCTAATGAACCGTTTAGCTGGTAAGAAAATTGCCGTTGTCGGCAATAAACCAGGTGTTACCAAGGGGCAACAATGGCTCAAAACCAATAAAGACCTGGAAATCTTGGATACACCGGGTATTCTCTGGCCTAAGTTTGAGGATGAAACTGTTGCGCTTAAGTTGGCCTTGACTGGAGCTATTAAAGACCAGTTGCTTCCTATGGATGAGGTAACTATTTTTGGTCTCAATTATTTCAAAGAACATTATCCAGAAAAGTTGGCTGAACGCTTCAAACAAATGAAAATTGAGGAAGAAGCGCCTGTTATTATTATGGATATGACCCGTGCTCTCGGTTTCCGAGATGACTATGACCGCTTTTACAGTCTCTTCGTGAAGGAAGTCCGCGATGGCAAACTCGGTAACTATACCTTAGATACATTGGAAGACCTCGATGGCGACGATTAAAGAAATCAAAGAACTACTTGCTACGGTCAAGGAACTTGATAGCCCTATTTTTTGGGAGCTTGAAAAGGATAATCGCTCTGGAGTTCAAAAGGAAATCAGCAAGCGTAAAAAAGCCATTCAGGCAGAATTGGATGAGGATCTTCGTTTGGAATCCATGCTTTCCTACGAAAAAGAACTTTACAAGCAAGGATTGACCTTGATAGCAGGTGTTGACGAGGTTGGCCGTGGTCCTCTGGCTGGACCTGTAGTTGCTGCAGCCGTTATTTTGCCTAAAAATTGTAAGATTAGAGGCCTCAACGACAGCAAGAAAATTCCTAAAAAGAAACATTTAGAAATTTATCAAGCCATTCAAGACCAAGCCTTGTCAATTGGCATTGGTATCATGGATAATCAGGTCATCGACCAAGTCAATATCTATGAAGCAACCAAACTAGCTATGAAGGAAGCAATCTCCCAGCTCAGTCCTCAACCTGAGCACCTTTTGATAGATGCCATGAAACTGGATTTGCCAATTTCACAAACATCTATCATCAAAGGAGATGCCAATTCCCTCTCCATTGCAGCGGCTTCTATAGTAGCCAAGGTGACACGTGATGAATTGATGAAGGAATACGACCAGCAGTTCCCTGGCTATGACTTTACTGCTAATGCAGGATATGGAACAGTTAAACACCTGGAAGGCCTCACAAAACTAGGAGTTACCCCAATTCACCGAACCAGCTTTGAACCCGTTAAATCACTGGTTTTGGGAGAAAAAGAAAGTTAAGTTAGAAGGAATGATTATGGAGGAACAGTCAGAAACACTCAGCTCCAAGAAAGAATTTGCCTTTGCCTCAAGTACTATATTATCCCAAGTTGGACGAGGAATCATTGTTGGTCTCGTTGTTGGAATTATCGTTGGATCTTTTCGGTTTTTAATCGAAAAAGGCTTCCACCTGATACAAGGACTTTATCAAGATCAAGCGCACCTAGTGCGCAATCTTTTTATCATTGGTCTATTTTATTTAATAGTTTGTTGGCTCAGTGCGAAATTAACACGGTCAGAAAAAGATATCAAAGGCTCAGGAATTCCTCAAGTCGAAGCTGAATTAAAGGGACTCATGACCCTCAACTGGTGGGGCGTTCTTTGGAAAAAATATGTTCTAGGAATTTTTGCAATTGCCAGTGGACTCATGCTGGGGCGTGAAGGACCAAGTATTCAACTTGGAGCTGTCGGCGGTAAAGGAATTGCTAAGTGGCTCAAATCCAGTCCAGTTGAGGAACGTTCCCTTATTGCAAGTGGAGCTGCAGCAGGATTAGCCGCAGCCTTTAATGCACCAATTGCAGGACTTCTCTTTGTCGTAGAAGAAGTTTATCACCATTTTTCTCGCTTTTTCTGGGTTTCCACTCTAGCAGCCAGTCTCGTAGCAAACTTTGTCTCACTACTCATATTTGGCTTAACACCCGTACTGGACATGCCAGACAACATCCCACTCATGACCCTAGATCAGTATTGGATTTACCTCCTTATGGGAGTTTTTCTTGGACTATCTGGTTTTCTCTATGAGAAAGCTGTGCTCAATGTTGGTAGAGTTTATGACTGGCTTGGTCAAAAAATCCGTTTGGATAGAGCTTATTATCCAATTCTGGCTTTCATTCTCATCATCCCAGTCGGTATCTTCTTACCCCAAATCCTTGGTGGTGGAAATCAGCTGGTTCTTTCCCTAACTGAGCAAAATTTTAGTTTCCAAGTTCTATTAGTTTACTTTTTGATTCGCTTTGTTTGGAGCATGATTAGCTATGGAAGTGGTCTTCCAGGAGGAATTTTCCTACCAATTTTGGCGCTTGGTTCCTTGCTTGGTGCCCTAGTTGGTGTTATTTGTGTCAATCTTGGGCTTGTCAGTCAGGAGCAATTCCCTATATTTGTCATTCTAGGAATGAGTGGCTATTTTGGAGCAATATCTAAGGCTCCCTTAACTGCTATGATACTCGTAACTGAGATGGTAGGGGATATTCGCAACCTCATGCCACTTGGGTTAGTTACCTTAATTGCCTACATCGTCATGGATCTACTCAAGGGTGCGCCAGTCTATGAGGCCATGCTAGAAAAAATGCTACCTGAAGAAGCGACAGATGAAGGAGAAGTCACCCTCATTGAAATTCCTGTGTCAGACAAAATCGCTGGAAAACAGGTTCATGAACTCAACTTACCACATAACGTACTCATCACTACTCAAGTCCATAATGGTAAGAGTCAAACAGTTAACGGCTCAACCAGAATGTATCTCGGCGATATGATTCATTTAGTTATTCCAAAAAGTGAAATTGGGAAAGTCAAAGATTTGTTGTTGTAGAAGTTTTTTTACATAATTTACATTATGTAAAAAATAATTCCTTAATTAAACATATTAGAAAACCGATTCTCAGCAATGAGGTCGGTTATTTATTGTTAGAAATATTATAATATATTATAAAAATGATTAAATTATTCTAGGTTATAGTACAATAAGAAAAAAGGAGAAAAACTTAAATGAACAATTCCAGCACTAAAAAAATTATAAAAGGCTGCTAATCGTTTTGTTACTCGCAATAATCACAGCAGGAGGTGTTTTTATGTTTAGCATGATGTTAGGAAAATCCAAAGAAGAGCGTCGAAATAGAGAATATGAAGTTAGTTTGGTAAATACCTTAAAGAATTCCTATGAAGGGATTGAGGAAGTTCATATAACCGACTCTTCATATGCATCAATTCCGTCAGATGCTTGGGGAGCTAAAGTTAAAATAAAATCAAGTTTTGACCAAAAGTCGAAAACAATTGCAAGAGATACTAAAGCAATAATAACAAGTATTAACAGCCAAATGGACACTGCAATACAAGGAAAAGTCCGCAAGAGTCTTGAAACAAAAATACCTAATATGTTAGTCAAGTATGATGATGTATAAAGAAGAATTTTTCGTATGGTTATATAGTTTTCTTTGCATCTATGCGCTCTATAACATCTTTCCGAAAAACTATAATTTTCTTGAAAAATAAATAAGTCTATGCTATACTACTAGTAGACTGATTTATGGAGAAAATACATGAAACGTGAGATTTTACTAGAACGAATCGACAAACTAAAACAAATCATGCCCTGGTATGTTTTGGAATACTACCAATCTAAGCTTGCCGTTCCCTACAGTTTTACAACCTTGTACGAATACCTCAAGGAATACGATCGATTTTTTAACTGGGTTTTGGAGTCTGGTATTTCAAACGCCGATAAAACGTCTGATATTCCTTTATCTGTCTTGGAAAATATGTCTAAGAAAAATATGGAATCTTTTATCCTTTACCTACGTGAACGTCCTTTGCTGAATGCTAATACAACCAAGCAAGGAGTTTCTCAGACAACCATCAATCGGACTTTGTCAGCACTTTCTAGTCTTTATAAGTATTTGACTGAGGAAGTTGAAAACGATCAGGGGGAACCTTATTTCTATCGTAATGTAATGAAGAAAGTTTCAACTAAGAAAAAGAAAGAAACACTTGCTGCCAGAGCTGAAAACATCAAGCAAAAACTCTTTCTTGGTGATGAAACAGAAGGTTTCCTAACTTATATCGATCAAGAGTACCCCCAACAGCTCTCAAATCGTGCTCTCTCATCATTCAACAAAAATAAGGAACGTGATTTGGCGATTATAGCTCTTCTCTTGGCATCTGGTGTCCGCTTATCTGAAGCTGTTAATCTGGATATAAGGGACCTCAATCTCAAGATGATGGTTATTGATGTCACTCGAAAAGGTGGCAAACGTGACTCGGTCAATGTCGCTGCTTTTGCTAAGCCTTATCTAGAGAATTATCTAGCAATTCGAAATCAACGCTATAAGACGGAAAAGACGGATACAGCCCTTTTTTTAACACTCTATAGAGGTGTTCCCAATCGTATCGATTCTTCCAGCGTGGAAAAGATGGTTGCTAAGTACTCTGAGGACTTCAAAGTGCGTGTAACTCCCCACAAACTCCGCCATACCCTAGCAACTAGGCTCTATGACGCAACTAAATCGCAAGTTTTGGTCAGCCATCAGCTAGGACACGCCAGTACACAAGTCACTGACCTCTATACCCATATCGTTAATGATGAACAAAAGAATGCTCTAGACAGTTTATAAACTACATAAATTAAATTATGTAATGTATGGTTTTTAAAAAAGAAGCTGGTCCTACAACCAACTTCTTTTTGATTTATCCAACTACCGCCTCAGCGATTTCTTCACGGCTAATACCAGCGAAGTAGCGTGTAATATCAATGGTTTCTAGCGCTTTGAGGACATCTTCGCGTTCGTATTTCACCCCACGCAGGACATCTTCTACTGCAGCAACGTCTTCGATTCCAAAGAAATCCCCATAAATCTTGATGTCTTGGATTTTTGATTCGAGAACATTAGCAAAGACTTCCACTTTACCACTGGTGAATTTTGTTCCACGACGGACGTTAAATTCAGGTGATTTACCGTAGTTCCAGTCCCAAGTTCCAAACTTGGTATCTTTGATACGGTTGATTTCAGCCAATTCTTCCTCAGAAAAAACGTATTCTGTCATTTCAGGGTACTCTTTTTTCATGTATTCCAAGAGTAGATCACGGAATTCTTCGACTGTGATTTTTTCTGGCAATTCATTGACAATATTAGTTACACGGGCACGAACCGATTTCACACCTTTTGATTCAAATTTGTCCTTTGAAACCTTAAGTGCATTTGCTAGGACTGACAAATCAACGTCAAAGAGCAAGCAACCGTGGTGCATGATACGGCCGTTGATATAGGCTTGGGCATTGCCACAGAATTTCTTGCCATCAATCTCTAAGTCATTACGGCCTGTGAACTCAGCTTTAACTCCAAGTTGAGCCAGTGTATTGATAACTGGAGTTGAGAAGCTCTTAAAGTCAAAAGCCTTGTTTTCATCTTCTTTTGAGATAATCGTATAGTTGAGGTTGTTTAGATCGTGATAAACAGCTCCACCACCGCTGATACGGCGGACCACCTCAATGCCATTTTCTCGAACATAATTACGGTTGATTTCTTCGACAGTGTTCTGGTGACGACCAACAATGATCGATGGTTTGTTAATCCAAAGAAGGAAGATTTGATCCTCATCCAAAAGATGTTTAAAGGCATATTCTTCCAGGGCAATATTAAAAGCGGTGTCGTTTGAATGATTGATAATGTATTTCATGAGATACCTTCTTATACGATAGAGACTGGAAATATATTTTCCAGTCTATTCTATCTTTCTTTTATTTTTTCTTAGGTGAATGGATGGCCATTCCTAGAACATCCGCAAATGCTTCGTACATTACCTCAGAGTAGGTTGGGTGTCCGTGGATAGTCTTCAGCATTTCTTCAACAGTAATTTCCATTTCAATAATGCTTGACGCTTCATTGATCAATTCCGCAGCTGCAGGACCAATGATATGAACACCAAGGATTTCCCCGTATTTCTTATCAGCGATAACTTTTACGAAACCTTGAGCCGCATCTGATGCAATGGCACGACCGTTAGCTGCAAAGTTGAATTTACCGATAGCAACATCATATTTCTCACGAGCTTGCTCTTCTGTTAAACCGACTGCTGCTACTTCAGGAAGAGTGTAGATTGCTGCTGGAGTCAAGTTCAATTTGGCGACAGCATGATTTCCTTTAAGAGCATTTTCAGCGGCAACTTCACCCATACGGAAGGCTGCGTGAGCTAACATCTTAGTACCGTTGATGTCACCTGGTGCATAAATGTCTGGAACAGAAGTTTCCATGTATTCGTTAACCTTGATACGACCACGATCCAATTCAAACTCAACCTCTCCGATACCTTCAAGATCTGGCACACGACCGATTGAAAGAAGAGCTTTGTTTGCGATGATATCATCTTTTCCTTCAACCTTGATACGAAGTTGACCATTTTCCTCGATGATTTCTTGCAGTTTAGTACCAGTCAAGATGGTCATTCCTTTACGTTCAAGGATCAAGCGAAGGTTCTTAGAAACTTCAGCATCCATAGCTGGTACGATACGATCCATCATTTCGATAACAGTCACTTTTGAACCAAATGTCATGAAGGCTTGACCGAGTTCGATACCGACAACTCCACCACCGATGATAACAAGGCTTTCTGGTACTTCATTCATTTCAAGAATGTCATCACTAGTCATGACAAGTGGAGATTCCATACCAGGGACGTTGATCTTGCTGACTTTTGAACCACCGGCAAGGATGATTTTCTTGGTTTCAAGCAATTCAGAACCATTTACCAAGACATTCTTGTCTTTAGTAATAGTGCCGATACCCTTATGAACAGTAACTCCGTAGCTACGAAGAAGTCCTGCAACACCACCAACAAGAGTATTAACAACTTTAGATTTAGTTTCTAAAAGTTTTTCCATATCAACAGTGAAGTTAGGATTTTCGATGACGATACCACGGTTTGCGGCATGACCGATGTTTTCGATAATTTCAGCGTTATGAAGGTAGGTCTTGGTTGGAATACATCCACGGTTCAAGCACGTTCCACCAAGTTCAGATTTCTCAATGAGGGCAACCTTACCGCCAAGTTGGGCAGCTTTAATGGCTGCAACATAACCAGCAGGACCTCCACCAATCACAACGATATCAAAGGCATCATCGCTCTTACCATCATCGTTTGAGGCACTTGCTGCAGGTGCTGGGCTAGCTTCTGCCGCTACGGCTCCAGCTGTTGGGATATTTTCCCCTTCTTCGCCAAGGTAACCGATAACTTCCGTTACAGGGACTGTTTCCCCATCTCCTTTGAGGATAGCAATCAAGTATCCATCTTCTTCAGCTTCCAATTCCATGCTGACTTTGTCAGTCATGATTTCCAAAAGGATTTCTCCTTCTTTTACAAATTCTCCGACTTTTTTATTCCATTGGACGATTTGTCCTTCTGTCATATCCACGCCGGCTTTCGGCATAATTACTTCTAAGGCCATGTCTTCCTTCCTTTATCTATATCTTAAAAATGAATACTCTTGTTCTTAAATCAACATTGAGATTGGATTTTCAATCAATTCTTTCAAGTCCTTCATAAACTTAGCACCAGCCATACCATCTACAACACGGTGGTCAATGGTTAATCCTAGGCTCATAATAGGGCGAATCACAATTTCACCATTGACGACAACTGGCTTCTCAATTGTCGAACTCACACCAAGGATAGCTGAGTTTGGTTGGTTAATGATAGGACCAAAGGACTGCACGCCAAACATTCCCAAGTTACTGATTGTAAATGTTGAATTTTGCAGTTCACTTGGAGCCAATTTACCATCCAAGGTACGACCAATGACGTCTTTGAAGGCTACGACCAACTCTGACAAGCTTAGTTTTTCAGCATTGTAAACAACAGGTGTCATCAATCCATTATCCATACCAACTGCCATGGCAAGGTTGACATAGTTATGAGTGATAATGGTCTTGCCATCTTCTGTCAATGAAGCGTTGATGTATGGATGTTTCATAAGGGTCTTAACAACCGCAAGCGAAAGAAGGTCTGTTACAGTAGTCTTCTTCCCAGTTGCTTCCATGATTGGCTCCAGAACCTTCTTACGAAGAGCCAACATTTCCGTCATATCAACTTCATAGTTAAGGGTGAAGGTTGGAGCAGTTAGGTAAGATTCAACCATACGTTGGGCAATAACCTTACGCATTGGTGTCATTGGAATACGTTCAATTTCACCGTATGGTGTTACATTATCAGGAACTTCTTCCACTTTTTCAATCTGGGCAGGAGATTTGATGGTATCGTTTTCGATATTTTCAGGAAGGAAGGCCAAAACATCCTTCTTCATGATTTTACCACGATGACCCGTTCCTTGGATTTCCTGCCAAGCAATGTTATGTTCGAGGGCAATTCGTTTTGCAAGTGGCGAAATGCGAACCACGTTTGTGTCTTTATAAGTTTCCACGTCTTCTTTGTGGACACGACCGTTTGCACCTGAGCCAGAAACGTTGTAGAGATTGATCCCTAAATCATCCGCTAACTTTCTAGCTGCAGGAGTCGCTCTTAGCTTGTCATCAGCCATGACCTCTCCAATTCTATACTAAGATATTAAGGACGAAGAGGGCAATGAAAAAACAGGAGATTGACAATGTGTTCAATGAACACAAAGGAATCTATCTTTTTTTTCGCAGACCTCCGTCCGAATTCAATTATATGATACTAAGGGCGTTTAAAAGCGACCGAAAAATAGGAAATCAACGCAGACTTCGATGAAGTCAAGGAGATTTATCCTTTTTCCGAACTTTTAGCCCATTCTCTAATCTAAAATATTAAGGACGAATAGCTCTGCACCTAAAAGATACAAAGTTTCTCGTCAGCTTTATTTTATTTACATAATTTATCTTATGCAATTCTATTCTTTGTTATATGTTTTACGGATGGCATCTTTGATGCTTTCAACTGTTGGAATCATTGCATTTTCTAGGTTTTGTGCATAAGGCATTGGCACATCTTCTCCTGCACAACGGCGGATTGGTGCATCTAGATAGTCAAATGCTTCTGATTCTGAAATAATTGCTGAAATCTCACCGATATAGCCGCTTGTTTTGTGGGCATCGTTGACCAGAACAACTTTACCAGTCTTCTTAACTGAGTTAATGATGATATCCTTATCAAGCGGAACAAGGGTACGTGGGTCAACAATTTCAACTGAAATGCCTTCTTCTGCTAATTCTTCAGCTGCTTGAACCACACGGCGAAGCATTTTTCCATAAGTAACAACTGTTACATCCGTTCCTTCGCGTTTGATTTCCCCAACCCCAAGTGGAATTGTGTAGTCTGGATCAACTGGCACTTCCCCTTTTTGGTTAAATTCTGACTTGTATTCAAGAATGATAACTGGGTTGTTATCACGGATAGAAGACTTGAGCAGTCCTTTCATGTCTGCAGGTGTTCCGGGTGCCACAACCTTAAGTCCTGGGATATGAGTGAACCAAGACTCTAGAGATTGTGAGTGCTGGGCTGCAGATCCAACTCCATTACCAGCTGCACAACGTACAGTCATTGGAACCTGACCTTTACCACCAAACATGTAACGTGTTTTAGCAGCTTGGTTGACGATATTGTCCATGGCAATAACCGAGAAGTCCATGAAGGTCATATCAACGATTGGACGAAGTCCTGTCATGGCTGCTCCTGCTGCTGCTCCAGAGATAGCAGCTTCAGAAATCGGACAATCACGAATACGTTCTGGACCAAATTCTTCGAGCATTCCAACAGAAGTTCCGAAGTCTCCTCCAAAGACGCCGACATCTTCTCCCATCAAGAACACATTTTCATCGCGACGCATTTCCTCAGACATAGCAAGGATAATGGTGTCACGGAAGGACATTGTTTTTGTTTCCATTTTATCTCTTTCTCCTTAGTCTGCGTAAATATCTTCAAATGCTGATTCAAGCGGTGGGAATGGACTTTCCTCTGCAAATTTAACAGAAGCTTCTACTGCTTCCTTGACTTGCGCTTGGATTTCTTCCAATTCTTCGGCACTTGCAATGTTATTTTCAATGAGGTACTTGCGAAGGTTTTCGATTGGGTCTTTTTGTTTCCACAATTCCACTTCTTCACGCGTACGATATTTACCAGGGTCAGATGATGAGTGACCAAGCCAGCGATAAGTAACACTTTCAATCAAGACTGGACCGTTGCCACCACGAACATGATCTACGGCTTTCTTAAATCCTTCATAAACGTCGATGACATTGTTTCCATCTTCGATGAACATTCCAGGAATTCCATAAGCAGCGCTACGTTGATGGATATGTTCTACATTAGTCATTTTCTTGATATCCGCAGAGATTCCATAACCGTTGTTAATGCAATAGAAAATGACTGGGAGTTTCCAGATAGAGGCCATATTTACTGCTTCGTGGAAAACACCTTCGTTGGTCGCACCATCTCCAAAGAAGCAGACTACGATTTTTCCAGTATGTTGCATTTGTTGACTAAGGGCTGCACCGACAGCGATCCCCATACCACCACCTACGATACCATTGGCACCAAGGTTACCAGCATCAAGGTCGGCGATATGCATAGAACCACCTTTACCTTTACAAGTTCCAGTGTATTTACCTAGGATTTCAGCCATCATTCCATTGAGGTCAATTCCTTTGGCAATAGCTTGTCCGTGACCACGGTGGTTTGAGGTAATTAGATCATCTGGATTGAGAGCCAACATAGCACCCACGTTAGCTGCCTCTTCTCCAACAGAAAAGTGAGTCATTCCTGGCACTTTCCCTTTCTTTACTAATTGCGCAATTTTTAAGTCCATACGACGGATTTCTTCCATCTTACGGAACATCTCTAGCAAAAGATTTTTATCTAAAATTGACATCTTCTTGCCTTTCTAACTTTCTTCTTACCTTACTATTTTACCGTTTTTGGCAAATACTGTCAAAGTTTTTCTAAAAAAAATTTCACAAAATAAAAAAGAAAACCCCATGAAAACAAGGGATTTTCTTACAAAGAATATTTTTTCACAAACTTTTTAGAATTTAGATTGTACTACAGATTCAAATCTCTTCATAATCACAGTTAAACGCCAACGGTAGAGAGCCCCACTTATGATTAGACTAATAATCAAACCAATCCAGTAAGAATAAGCTCCAAAATCTGTTAGGGAATCAAAGACCATAGCTACTGGGATTGCTACACCCCAATAACCAACCAAACCAAGGTAAAAAGGAATCACTGTATCCTTATACCCCCGCAAAATTCCCTGAAGCGGTGCCGCAAAGGTATCTGCTAACTGGAAGAAAAGACTATAAGTCAAAAAACGCGCTGTCAGATCGATAAATTCTGGGTCGTTACCATAAAGACTGGCCACATTTCCCCTAAAAATGTAAAGGAAAGATAAGGTGAAGCCTGCAAAAATAAGGGCAGTCCATCTTCCTAAACTAATATAGGTTTTCGCATCATTAAATCGCTTGGCTCCCACTTCATAGGAAACAACAATAGCCATAGCAGATGAGATGCTCATAGGAAAGGCGTACATGAGAGTTGAAAAATTCATAGCTGACTGGTGACTAGCGATAATCAAGGATGAGAACTTAGCCATAATCAAGCCAACCACAGAAAAGATAGCCACCTCCGCGAAGACAGTTCCCCCAATAGGCAGACCCAATCGAACTCCTTCCTTGATTTTATCCATATTAAGTGGAATTCGTTTCTCAAGATGTAGGGCTTTGAGCTTCTCCTGTTTAAATAGAACCAGAACAGAAATTCCCAGCAAGACCCAGTAGGCTAAAGAAGTACCTAAACCAGAACCAGCACCTCCCAGTTCTGGAACACCAACGGCTCCGAAAATCAAGAGATAATTAAATCCACTATTGAGAGGAAGTAACAAAAGCATAAGGTACATGGACAGTTTGGTCAAGCCCAGCGAATCCAGCAAGGAACGAATGACACTAAAGAGCAACAAGGGGATAATTCCGATAGATAAAAACCAGAGATAGCGAACTGCTACTGCCGCCACTGGTGCTTCTAGTCCAAGATGATTCAAGATTGGTGGTGCCAAGAAAAGTACCATCCCCAGTAAGACCATAGATAGTCCCAAGGCCAGATAGATAAACTGGTAAAAATCAGACGCCACTTCTTCCTTTTTGCCTCGCCCAAGATGGTGACCAATGATAGGCACCAAGGCCGATACAATCCCTGTTAGGAATGTAAAGAAAGGATTCCAGATACTGGTTGCCATAGACACACCAGCCAAGTCCATGGTACTGTATTGACCTGTCATAGTCGTATCAACAAAGGAGGCAGAATAATTGGCAAATTGATAAATCAGGATAGGGAAAAATATCTTTAAAAATAAGATAAACTTGTCTTTAAAATGATGGGTCTGGTACATATAAGCTCTCTATTCTTTTTGTTTATAGAGCAGACTTCCACCTAGTTTTGATAGACGATTTGCCCCTTACAGATGGTGTATTTAACCTGCCCTTTTAAGGTTTCACCGATAAATGGTGAATTAGCTGCTTTGGAAGCAAAATGGGAGTCCACAAGGCGATCAGCCTTAGCATCAAAAATAGTGATGTCCGCTGGACCATTCTCAGCCAAGTAACCTGCTTCAAAGTTGTAAAGCTTGGATGGGTTGTATGTCATTTTTTCAAGTAATTCCATCAAGCTTAACTCACCAGCTTCCACCAAATAAGTTAAACCGAGAGAAAGAGATGTTTCCAAACCAGTCATACCAGATGGCGCTTTGGTAATATCTTCGACATTTTTCTCATCTGCATGATGAGGCGCGTGGTCAGTCGCGATAACTGTGATGATACCTGATTTAAGACCTTCGATAACGGCACGACGGTCTGATTCCAAACGAAGCGGCGGATTCATCTTAGCATTGCTACCTTGTGTCAAAAGGAGCGCTTCGGTCTTGGAGAAATGCTGTGGCGCTACTTCTGCTGTGACTTGCGCACCCAATTTTTGAGCAAACTCCACTACTTTAACACTTTCTTCCTTAGACAAATGCTGGATATGAACATGGGCCTTAGTTGCATAGGCAATCATGACATCACGCGCCATCATAGCGTACTCAGCCACCCCAGTCGCACCGCAAATATGGAAATGCTCTTTAGCAATATTTTCATTAAATCCAAGAATCCCATTCAATCCTGGATCTTCCTCATGAAGACTAATAAAGGTATTAAGCTTTTTGGCTTCCTCCATGGCTTCCTTGACAACTTTACTACTTTCAAGTGGGATACCGTCGTCTGAGAAACCAACCGCACCTGCTTCTAAGAGGGCCTTAAAGTCAGTCAAATCTTGCCCATTAAAATTCTTAGTAATGGTCGCAACCGTCTTGACATTAATCTTCTCTTTGGCAGCTGACTGGAGAACTTCTTGCAAAGTCTCCACATCTGAAATGGTTGGACTGGTATTAGCCATCATGACAACCGTTGTAAAACCACCTGCAGCGGCTGCTAGGGCACCGGTATGAATGTCTTCCTTGTGGGTTTGACCAGGTTCACGGAAATGAACATGAATATCGACCAAACCAGGAGCAACCACAAGACCAGTAGCATCAATGATTTCTACTCCTTCTTCTTTGATTTCAGGCGCAATTTTGATAATCTTTCCATCTTCAACCAAAACATCACACACTTGATCCAAACCAGACTTGGGATCCATTACACAACCATTTTTGATTAGTAGCATCTGCTTTCTCCTTTATTCATAGAAATCAACTTGGGTATCCAACAATTTATCCCCATCATACACAAACTTGGCTGAAAAGAATGGTTTATCTTCTAAAAGCCACTCAACAAAGGTATGGTCGCCTTCCCAAGTCGGCTTGCTCAAAACCTCGTCATAAGGAACCCATTCTAGCGTCCCCTCGTTGCAGTCAATCAATTCACCCTCAAACTCTGTCACTTTAAAAACATAGGTGTACCAGTCTAAATCTGGTGTGAATTCAGGAAAAGTGATGACACCTTTTAGAACTGGATTGGCTTTGAGCCCTGTCTCTTCGAGTATTTCACGCGCCGCGCATTCCTGAGGGGTCTCACCTCGCTCTAGCTTGCCACCCACACCAATCCATTTCCCTTCATGGACATCATTGGGCTTCTTATTACGGTGGAGCATGAGCAGTTCTTTTCCGTTATCAATGTAGCAAATCGTCGCTAACTGAGGCATATTTTCTCCTTATCTAAGCCAATTGATTGGCTCTTGTCCTGTCTCTTTTAAGAATGTATTGGCCTTGGAAAAAGGCTTGGAACCCCAAAATCCTCTATAAACTGACAAAGGACTGGGATGGGCTGATTCGATAATCAAGTGGTGAGGATTGGTAACCAAGGCCTTCTTCTTGCGTGCATAAGCTCCCCAGAGTACAAAAACTACTGGCCTGTCTAGATTATTGACAACCTGAATCACAGCATCCGTAAAAGGCTCCCAAATCTGCCCAGCATGACCATTGGCCTGTCCAGCAGGAACAGTCAAGCAAGCATTAAGAAGCAAGACTCCTTGCTCAGCCCAAGCTGTCAAATCATGAGATTTCTTAACCCCGATATCATCTGACAATTCTTTCAAGATATTTTGCAAGGATGGCGGAGCTGGAATAGATTCAGGTACAGAAAAACTCAAGCCCTGCGCTTGACCTGGCCCGTGATAGGGATCCTGTCCCAGAATCACCACCTTAACTTCTTCAAGCGGTGTTGTCAAGAGAGCCTGAAAAACCTTTTCCTTGGATGGATAAATAGTCCCCTGAGCATAAACCTGCTCCATAAACTGATTGATTTTCCCGAAATAACCTTCAGGTAATTGTCCCTTAATCAAAGCATGCCAAGACGAGTGTTCCATAGCCAACTCCTTCGTTTTTACTGCCTCTATTATAGCAAAAAGTGGTTATGGAAACCACTTTTTATAGTTTATCTAAAATTAAATAAATCGACTATATATACGATTTGAATAAGTGAATGCGGTTTATAAAGAATGACTATTCTTTATAATTACTTTTTAAATCCTTAAGCATTTGACTACCTCTTTCGAAGATCATCTTTTCTGAAATATTTTGAAACATATTAAAATCCATTTCAGAAAAAGGAGTTTCTTTAGAAGCTTGCCATATGGTCTTTAAATAGTTTTTTTCTAAAAAGTCGTCAAAATTAGAAAACATTTGAAAATACAATTCATTCTCTTGGTGTAAAATAGCTCTTTTTAAAGGGTAATACTCTTTGATATTATTAACTTCTTGTTCGTAGGCATATTTTGCTACATGATCTAGGTATATATCAAAAAAGTCATGCGGAAAATCTCCCATACACCCATTACGATTCATATTGAGACTATATTTTCGATTAGTAACATAATTCGGAAATATGTTTCCTATTACTCTAAGATTATCTACTTGTGAATCCCTTCTCCCAATATAATCTCCATCTTTAACTAATGATGGAGATTTCCAAGTAAAAATTAAATCTCCAGAGAAATTTTCTTTATCATAAAACTTAAAAAGAGATTGATAAATACTATTTGCTAATTGACAATTGTCAGATTTAAATTCATAATTGACAGCTTCATTAAAATCAACTTCAGATATTTTAATGTACTCTTCAATAGTAATATCAGCATTTTTTGTAGTCATTAGCTCGTCTCCTTTAAAATATAATCTTCTCAAGAGTATTTATATCCAAACAATCCAGCAAGTCTTGGTAAGAATGGACTTCATAAGTCGGTTGGGCTTGTGTGTGATTTTCGAGGTGATGAGGGTTATACCAGATAGTGTCAATTCCAGCGTTATTGCCACCTTGAATATCGGCGGTTAAGGAATCTCCAATCATCAGCGTCTTTTCTTTACTAAATCCAGCAATTTGCTGGCCAATCTTTTCATAAAAGAGGGCATCAGGCTTTTGTGTTTGCAATTGTCCAGAGATAAAGACTTGATTGAAATACGGTGCTAGACCCGATTGAGTCAAACGCCCTGTCTGAATGGCAGTTATTCCATTTGTCGCAGCATACAGCTCATAATCACGCTCTATGAGGCTGTCTAAGAGTTCATGGGCTCCCGAAATCGTTTGCCCCTGCTGGGAAAGGTAAAATTGGTAACGCTGGGCTAGAAAACTACCGTCTTTTTCCTGTCCAAAATGAGCAAATAAACGAGAAAAGCGCGTGTTAACCAGCTCTTGTTTACTGATTTTCTTTTGCTCCAAGTCCTTCCAGAGAGCCTTGTTCATAGGAACGTAATAGTCTTTATAAGCCTGAATATCTGCAACCCCTTCTTCTTTTAGAAGTTGCGTCAAAGCCACATCCTCAGCAGCATCAAAATCAAGCAAGGTGTGGTCGAGATCGAAAAGTAGAAATTTGTAGGACAATTTGAGAGTTTTCCTTTCTAAGATAAACAACTTTCACTTCAGTCTGCTGTTCAATGTAAAAACTTAAAAGTAGTTTAGTATCACAAAAATAATAGTTCCAATTAGTTAACTACCCCATACTATTCTAATCAAATTTATTTTTATTATAGAAAAATCTTCTATAAATTCGAGCAATAGTTAAAATACAAACAAATATAATTCCCAAAATAGATAACACTATTTTCACAAAATTCATTTCAGAGCCTATTACATAGATATGAAAAAGAGGGGCTAGTCCTACACATAGAGACAATAGATAATTACTAAATCTTATCTCACCAATTCCTGCGAAAAAATGTTTCATTTTAAATATCCCAATTTTACCTTTCATCATTATAATCCACTAACAACTCTATTGACTTCTCTTTTTTTTGAAAAATCTTGACAACAAATTTACTCCACTTAATGCCACTAAAATGTCAATGGGTAAAAAATAGTAATCCCATATCAAATGAGAAATCAGCAATGTTAAAAATAGTATACAGTCAATATAACTATTCTGAAAATACTCTGTAATTACATAATACAGAAATACCACAACCATCAAAATTAAAATAACCATCATAATACTATCATCCTGTCCTTAATTTATTGTCATTTTTCCATCCCATTCATCAATAGCATTAAAAAATCCAATCAAGAAATGATTACCTACTCACGAACGCTATTTCCAATTTAATGTGGCATAGCTAGGATAGTGTTCTAACGATAGACAACTTCGTTTTTATCTCTTCGTCAGCTAGATAAGATATCCTTTCCCTACCTGATTTGATTTTAAAGAGAAGTAAGATTTAACCATATCTATCTCACTTCTTATTTTTAAATAATTCATACTCTTTTTCTCTGATAAAGGGAAGTGAAAAATTAGAAAAAATTAGTAGAATTGAAAACAGATATCCATCTTTTTGCATTGCTAAAACATAGCCTAAAAATAAATAGACAATCAAATCTAGTACAAAAAGAGAAAATATCCTCCTTTTCATTACCTCACTTGTCTTAAAGATTCTATTTAATAGAAACTTTATCATAGCATCTACACAAATTTTTATCAAAAAGATAAGAGCCAATACACGATTAGTAACTGTACCATGAAGAATAAATGGAAATATAGTTAATATAAAACTAGAAATCTCTAAATATTTTATCCAAGGAGATTGAGACATCTTACTTTTAAACTGACTGATTTTCCTATACTCGCTAGCTAATCTAGTATCAAAATCTTTACCAATTTTATTAAAGATTAAGAACTCCAGGATAAAAATACTGATTAATACGATATAAGTAGAAACGTTTCCTGGGAAAAATTTATTGATTAAAATTGGGAAACTAATTAACAGAATTGAGTTTATAGAAATCAAAATGGATACTATTTTATTCTTTACAGAGTATATAGGTAGCGATACTATTGAATAGAGAAACGCTAAAAAAATAAGCAAGAGATACTCAGTACTGCTAATTAGCGGCGCCCTCAATGATAAAAATAGATAGGCACCCCACACGATGATATGCGCTTTACGAATTGACTCTAGATTGCTCATCTACCTACTCCTAATATGTAAAGAGAATCCATTTTTAGTTCACATTCTCTTTCAAACAAGTCATAAGCATTTCATGATATTTCCTTCTTCTACATTAGGTAAAGTTGAAATACATTTTTTGCAAGTGAAAATATAATTGTTATTTAAAATCCCAAAAAGATCTATCCTTCTTCTAGACCTAAACCAAGTCAGATTAAAGATAAAAATATAATGATAGGGCTTTCTTTTATTTTAGACTACCATAAAACAAGGAATCTTTCAACAAAAGTCATTGGCAAACTACTATACCATACAATTGACAACCCAAATCTTTCAAAATAGAGCTATCCGAACTATCGAATGCTCTGTTTTCATAAATATCTATGTAAATCTAGACCTAGAATCCCTATAAACTAAATGTTTTTGCACCCTTCTAAGCCATTGATAAACTTAAATGTTAATTTTTGAAGAATTCTAAAGCTAGAATTACTCTAAACAAGGAAAACTAAGATATTCGAAACTTAGAAAAACACATACACACATCAACTACGACATTTACAATTCTTCTGATGTGCTTTGAGTTTTTTCAGAGCCCAGTTATAGTGACTGGAGGTACTACTGACAAAATAGGAACCTAGACTTGTACCTCCCGTCCACTTATAGATACCTTTGGTAAAGAGTTCGTCATTGCTAAAAACTTTTATCAACTCTAAAACCTCCCTATGTGATTGTTCTAGTAGCCTACTCGCTTCTTCTAAAGATGTTTTCTGGTGCTTCTTCCAAAAAGCGACATTCATTTCTCCATAAGTTTTCCAATTATAAGATTCAGGGAGAAAAAGTCTCTCGAGACCTTCTTGATTAGAATGTACCCAAGTCAAAAGTAACTGCTGCCATTCATAAAGATGAATCAGGACATCTCTTAGATTCTTATCCCTTTTCCAGTGAGCTTCTTTTTTCTTTGGGTCTCTTGATAAATCAAATGGAGTCTGTAGCTCATCTTCACTTAGTTGGGAGATGAAACGATTAAGCTTTTCATAGTTTTCCTTAGAGGCCAGTACTAGCTCCTCTTTTGTTTTAGGTCTTGGCATAGAGTTCTCCCTTCATATCTCTAGTTATTATTAGAGATTTTTTATCCTTTAAATCTCTATAACTTATCCTTTAATTTCTCAACAAAGAGATAGGCTGCTGGACAGGTCAAAGTATTCTTAATCGTCAAATGGTTGATTTGATGGATCTTTTTCCTGTCTGTATGAGGAAATTCACGACAGGCCTTTGGACGAACGTCATAGATGGAACAGAGATTATCTCCTCCTAGAAATGGACAAGGCATAGATTTGAAAACCTTGTCACCATCTTCATCTACCTGCAGAAACTCTGCTTCAAAAGCGGGTAATTTCATCTTAAAATACTTGGCGATTCGTGTAATATCCGCTTCTTTAAAGTCAGGTCCCAATGTCTTGCAACAGTTGGCACAGGCAGTGCAATCAATCTCCTCAAAAACTTCTTGGTGAATCTGTTGAGCTATCTTATCTAGATTTTTTGGTGGTTTTTTCTTTAGATTTGCTAAAATTTTACGGTGCTCCTTTTGCTTTTGCAAGGCTAGCTGGTGGTAATACTCAATATCAATTTCTTTAGACATAATTTCTTTCTAATTCACGTATTTTTGTCTATTATACCATAAACACTGCCCTTTTTTGCACCCTGAACATAAAAATAGCCCTTCGGATAAAATCCGAGGGGCTAGAAACGTTGTTAAATCAACGGCTGAACTTTTGAATTTCAAGGTTCAGGATAAAATAGTTCACTGAACTATTTTATTTTTTAAGGTTGTAGAATGATTTCAATCCACGGTATTCAGCTACTTCACCAAGTTGGTCTTCGATGCGAAGCAATTGGTTGTATTTAGCGATACGGTCTGTACGTGAAAGTGAACCAGTCTTGATTTGTCCTGCGTTAGTTGCAACTGCGATGTCAGCGATTGTTGAATCTTCAGTTTCACCTGAACGGTGTGATACAACGGCAGTGTAACCAGCTTCTTTAGCCATTTCGATAGCTTCAAAAGTTTCAGTAAGAGTACCGATTTGGTTAACTTTGATAAGGATTGAGTTAGCAGCACCTTCTTGGATACCACGTGCAAGGTAGTCAGTGTTTGTTACGAAGAAGTCGTCACCAACAAGTTGTACTTTCTTACCAAGACGTTCAGTAAGTGCTTTCCAACCATCCCAGTCGTTTTCATCCATACCATCTTCGATAGTGATGATTGGGTATTTGTTAACCAATTCTTCAAGGTAGTCGATTTGTTCTGCAGATGTACGAACAGCAGCGCCTTCACCTTCAAATTTAGTATAGTCGTAAACTTTACGTTCTTTATCGTAGAATTCTGATGAAGCACAGTCAAATCCGATAAATACGTCTTTACCTGGAACATATCCAGCAGCTTCGATCGCAGCAAGGATAGTTTCAACACCGTCTTCAGTTCCTTCGAAACGAGGAGCGAATCCACCTTCGTCACCTACGGCAGTTTCCAAACCACGTGATTTAAGGATTTTCTTAAGAGCGTGGAAGATTTCAGCACCGTAACGAAGAGCTTCTTTGAATGTTGGCGCACCAACTGGCAAGATCATGAACTCTTGGAAAGCAATTGGAGCGTCAGAGTGAGAACCACCGTTGATGATGTTCATCATTGGAGTTGGAAGAACTTTAGTGTTGAATCCACCAAGGTAGCTGTAAAGTGGGATTTCAAGGTAGTCAGCAGCAGCACGAGCTACAGCGATAGACACACCAAGGATTGCGTTTGCACCCAATTTACCTTTGTTAGGAGTACCGTCAAGAGCGATCATAGCACGGTCGATAGCTTGTTGATCACGTACATCGTAGCCAATGATAGCTTCAGCAATGATGTTGTTTACGTTGTCAACAGCTTTTTGTGTACCAAGACCACCGTAACGAGATTTGTCACCGTCGCGAAGTTCAACTGCTTCGTGTTCACCAGTAGAAGCTCCTGATGGAACCATACCACGTCCGAAAGCACCTGATTCAGTGTAAACTTCTACTTCAAGTGTTGGGTTACCGCGTGAGTCTAGGACTTCGCGAGCGTAAACATCAGTAATAATTGACATTTTTTACTCTCCTTATGAGTTAAATTTTTTACACCTCTATAATACCTTAAAACCCCTCCTTTTTCAAGAAAAAACGTTATCTTTGTGCAAATTTTCCTTAACTTTATAAAGTAATCGCTTTCTTTTGTCTGTTTTATTCTAACTTTTATGATATACTGTTTTCATGACAGATTTATCAAAACAATTACTTGAAAAAGCTCACGGTGGGCCAAAAATTAATCCGGATGAGCAAAGACGCTATCTTGGTACCTTTGAGGAAAGAGTTCTTGGGTATGCAGATATTGACACAGCAAATAGTCCTCAGTTAGAAAAAGGCTTTTTATCTATTTTAGAAAATCTTCAGGAAAAAGCAGAGCCACTATTTGTGAAGATTTCACCAACTATCGAATTTGACAAGCAAGTTTTCTACTTGAAAGAAGCAAAAGAAACTGATAGTCAAGCTACCATTGTATCTGAAGAGCATACTTCTTCTCCTTTTGGCCTGATTATCCATAGCAATGCACCAGTACAAGTAGAAGAAAAGGATCTTCGACTTGCTTTTCCAAAACTTTGGGAAGTTAAAAAGGAAGAACCAGCCAAAACATCCTTATGGAAGAAATGGTTTGGCTAAATCTTGCGCATATTTAATAAATTCCCTATATTGGCAGCCGTGTGCTCCAGATAGAGACTGGCATTTTTCAAACTATCTTCTATAGGTTCACTTTTCTCCAAAATTGAAAAAGCCGCTTGGATATTCTCAAATGGTAGGGAAGGTAAATCCTCAGCAATACTACCACAAATAGCAATGACAGGAACTCCGACAGGGGTTCTTTTTGCAACACCTATAGGCGCTTTACCTGCTAAACTTTGACGATCTAGCCTTCCTTCTCCTACAACTACCAAGTCAGCATCTAAAGCTTTCTTATCAAAGTTGATTAGGTTCAAGCAGGTATCAATTCCCGACACGATATTTGCCTGAGCAAAGTCACACAAACCGCCAGCAATGCCTCCACCAGCTCCAGCACCTTTAATTTCCAATGTTGGAGGTGAGACTTTTTCATAAAAATCTTGTATTGCCTGATCTACGACTGCAAACATAGTAGGATCTAGGCCTTTTTGTTTGCCAAAAGTGTAGGTCGCACCTTGATAACCACATAAGGGACTCACAACATCTGATAAAATACGAATTTGAACATCTTCAGGAATTTTATAGCGATTTTCTGTTGAAACAGAAGCTAAGTTTAATAAGGATTGACCGCAAGCCGGCAAGGCATTTCCATCCCTATCATAAAATTGATAGCCTAAACCAGCAGCAATCCCCAGTCCTCCATCATTACTGGCCGTACCACCAACGCCAATATAGATATCTTTAATCCCTTGAGCAATGAGATGGCGAATCAACTCTCCAATACCACAAGTTTGGATTTTCAGTGGATTTCGTTTCTCTAGCGGAATTTTTTCAAGGCCAACCAAGTCGGCTACTTCAAATAGTGCCAGTTGACCTTTTTGAAAATAGCGCATAGCTGCTTTTTGTCCAAAAGGTCCTGTCACTTGGATCCATTTTTTTTCTAGGGCAAGAGAATGTCGAATAGCATCTACAGTGCCTTCTCCACCATCACCAACAGGACAGAGGAGACATTCTACATCTGCTATCGATTGTTGGAAGCCTCTTTTAATAGCTTCAGCTACCTCTTCAGCCGTCAAGCTTTCTTTAAACGAATCTGGTGCAATTACAATCTTCATACTTTCCCTCATTCTAAAAAATCAATCAAAGGAAGAACTTCTAAAAAATCCCTCTTGTCAACATGATTCAGTATTTCTTTTTTGAGCACTTCTTTGGCACAAAAAGCAATTCCAAGTCCTGCTGACTTCAACATTAATAAGTCATTAGCCCCGTCACCGATTGCAATCGTTCTTTCTTTAGAAAGTTTTAGTTCCTTTCTCCATTGTTCCAGAGTCTCTTTTTTAACCTCGGGACTGATAATTTGTCCAATCAATTTTCCAGTTAAAAGACCATCTTTGACTTCGAGTTGGTTGGTAGAGAAATGGGCAATGCCAAGTGATTTTGCAAATCGATCAACTATTGGTGTAAAGCCCCCAGACACCAGACCAACTAGGATTCCATTATTTTGGAGAATAGAGATAAATATCTGTGCATTTGGCGTTAGATGAATAGTGTTGAAGACTTTATCAAAAACCGAAATAGGAAGACCTTCCAACAAGGAAACTCTTTTTCTTAAACTACTTTCAAAGTTCAACTCTCCTCTCATTGCCCGACTTGTAATCTGCGAAATTTCCTCCTCACGACCTGCCTCTCTACCCAAAAGATCAATCACTTCTTCTAGGATTAAGGTTCCATCAACATCCATAACACACAAACCTTTTACTTGAGACATCAGTTCTCCTCTCTAAATATCCTAAAAATCGTATGAAGTCATCATACGATTTTATCTATTAGTTAACTAAGCTTTGGTACAAGTCTAGGTATGACTTGCAGGCTGTATCCCATGAGAAGTCACACTCCATAGCTTGTTTTTGTAGATTTCTCCAAACATCAGGATGGTTTCTATACAAGTCCAATGCTGTTTGGAAAGTCCAATTTAACCAATAAGGAGATAGATTGTCAAAGCTAAAACCAGTACCACTTCCTTCGATTGGATTAAAGGCTTTAACGGTATCTCGCAAGCCACCAACTTCATGGACTAATGGCAAGGTTCCGTAACGCATAGCCATCATCTGAGACAAGCCACACGGTTCAAAACGACTCGGCATGAGGAAGAGGTCACAAGCAGCGTAGATTTCTTGAGCTAGTTTGACATCAAAAGTGATATTTGCTGATAGCTTGTCTGGATAGATTTGAGCAAACCATGAGAAAGCTCCTTCAAATGCTGGATCGCCAGTTCCCAAAAGAACAATCTGAACATCATTTTGCAAGATATGGTGAAGACTTTCGACCACCACATCAAAACCTTTTTGACGTGTCAAACGAGAAACAATTCCCACCAGTGGAACGTCAGCTCTAACTGGCAAGCCTACTCTCTCTTGCAATTTTGCCTTATTCTGGGCTTTACCAGACAAATCTTCCTGATTGAAATGATAGTCTAAAAGAGCATCCGTCTGAGGATTATACAGGTCAGCATCAATCCCATTTACGATACCAGAGACCTTACCAGACTCCATTCGAAGAATCTGATCCAAGTTACATCCGAACTGACTGGTCATAATTTCATGAGCATAGCTAGGCGAAACGGTTGAAACACGATCCGCATAGAGAATACCTGCCTTCATCCAGTTCAGACAGTTGTTCCATCGAAGGGTGCCATCAGCATAACGCTCAAAGCCAACTCCAAACAAATCCCATAACATTCCTTCTGAAAATTGTCCTTGGAATTCTAAATTATGAATGGTTAAAACTGTTTTAATGCCCTCATAGGCTTGAATCCAACGGTATTTTTCCTTCAACAAGAAAGGAATCATAGCTGTATGGTAGTCATGAACATGGAGAAGATCAGGAATAAAGTCAATCCTTTCCATAGCCTCAATGGCAGCAAGTTGGAAGAAAGCAAAGCGTTCTCCGTCATCAAAATCACCGTAAACATGCCCACGGAAGAAATAATATTGGTTGTCAATAAAGTAGAAGGTTACACCGTTTAAGACGGTTTTCTTAATTCCACAATACTGTCTGCGCCAACCAACACTCACCTCAAATTGAAGAAGATCTTCAATCTGATTTCCAAATTTAGCCTCTACCATATCATAGTAGGGGAGAATTACTGCAACTTCATGTCCCGCTTTTACCAGTGATTTTGGAAGAGCGCCAATGACGTCTCCCAAACCACCTGTTTTTGAAAAGGGTGCACCCTCAGCTGCTACAAATAAAATTTTCATGAATGAATATCCTCTGTTACTTTAGCACCTTTCTTAACCACAACTGGATGTTCTGCAGTTCCACGGATCACAACTCCATCCGCAATTTCCACACCCTTGTCCAAGATAGCATATTCGACCTGAGCACCTTCTCCAATAACAACACGAGGGAATAAGATGCTATCTTTAACCAAGCTATCCTTATGGACATGAATATTACGTGATAAAACAGAATTAGCCACTTGACCTTCAACAATACTACCAGAAGCAAACTGAGAAGTACTTACCTTAGATGTATTGGCATAGTAAGTTGGCTCTTCGTTTTTGACCTTTGTATAAATCTTTTGGTTTGGAGTAAAGAGAGAGTAGAATTTTTGAGATTCAAGCATATCGATATTCGCTTTATAATACGACTCTACAGAGTGAATGTTGGCTAGGTAGCCAGTGTACTCGTAGGCAAAAGCCCCTTCTTTTGCAGCCAAATCCCGTAAAACATAACGCAATTTCTCTGGATGTTCTTTCTTAGCTTCTTCTTCTAAGCGTTCAATCAACCACGGCGTATCAACAACAAAGATATCTGTAGACATATTGTAAACTTCGTCTGTTGATTTGCTATCAAAGAGTTTGTGAGAACGAACATGGTCAGTTTCATCCACTTCCAAGATTGCATTGACTTCTGAAATGTCTTTCTTAGCTAGTTTTTTATAAACTACAGTTATAGGCCCTTTTGTTGTACTGTGTAGGTGGAATACTTGATTCAAATCAATATTAATCAAAACATCACAGTTTAGTGAAACTGTTTGGTTTGAACCAGAACGCTTCAAATAAGTAAGAAGCTGTTGGTAGTATTCTTTTCCAACTGTACTACTTTCCACACGGGTATTGTAAATACCTAGATAGTAGTGGCTAAGAAGAGTTGACAAGCCCCACTCACGACCAGAACGGATATGGTCAAAGACTGAACTGATATTGTCTTGTTGGAAAATACCGAAAATACTACGGACACCTGCATTAGCAAGACTTGAAAGCGGGAAGTCGATCAAACGATATTTACCACCAAATGGCAAACTAGCTACTGGACGGTGGTCTGTCAGTGTTGACATATCATGAAAACCAACTGTGTTTCCTAAAATGGCAGAATATTTATCAATCTTCATCTGTTGCTACCCCCACTACTTCATCATATCCTACAACTTGTACTTCTTCTGTTCCATCAATTTCGACACCATCAGAAATAACTGCACCTTCACCAATAATGGCACGTTTGATTTTAGCTCCCTGACCAACAATTGCACCACTCATGATAACTGAATCTACTACTTCTGCCCCTTCGCGAACTTGCGCACCTGTTGAGAGGATAGAATGTTTAACAGTTCCATCTACGAAACAGCCATCAACAACCAAGGAATCTTCCACGTGAGCATTTGCCCCAAGGAAGTTTGGTGGTGAAATTAAGTTTCTTGAGTAAATCTTCCATTGACGGTTACGACTATCCAAGGCATTTTCTGGTGAAATATATTCCATGTTCGCTTCCCAAAGCGATTCAATCGTACCAACGTCTTTCCAGTAACCATTAAATTCGTAGGCATAAACACTTTCACCTGACTCAAGGTAATTTGGAATGACATTTTTTCCAAAGTCTGACATATCGACATTGCTCTTTTCAGCAGCAACGAGCATATTGCGGAGACGTTGCCAATCAAAGATATAAATCCCCATAGAAGCTTTGGTAGATTTAGGTTGAGCTGGTTTTTCTTCAAATTCAACAATACGATTGTTTGCATCTGTATTCATGATACCAAAACGGCTAGCTTCTTTCAGAGGAACATCAAGAACTGCGACTGTCAAACTGGCATTATTGTCCTTGTGTGACTGGAGCATATCATCATAGTCCATTTTGTAGATGTGGTCCCCAGACAGAATCAAGACATACTCAGGATTAACACTATCGATATAGTCGATATTTTGGTAAATAGCGTGGCTAGTCCCCTCAAACCAACGATTTCCTTCACTTGCAGAATAAGGTTGAAGAATAGAGACACCAGAATTGATACCGTCTAGTCCCCAGCTTGAACCGTTCCCAATATGGTTGTTGAGAGCAAGCGGTTGGTACTGTGTAATGACTCCAACATTGTTGATGCCTGAGTTGGCACAGTTTGAAAGAGCAAAGTCAATGATACGGTAGCGCCCACCAAATTGCACAGCTGGTTTTGCGATGCTTTGAGTGAGTTTACCGAGACGAGTTCCTTGCCCACCAGCAAGAATCAAAGCTAACATTTCATTCTTCATTTTCTACTCCTTTTTGGTTTTTACTTGTGACGGTTTTAGTAGGTTTCAAGCGGCGTTTGATTTTCCAAACACTTGCTCCCATAGCCGGTAGGGTAAAGGTCAAGGTCTGCTCATAATCTTTCCATAGTCCTTCTTGCGTTTGAACTGTTTGATTATGCTCTTTCCAGACGCCTCCCCACTCTTCTAACTCAGTATTCCAGACTTCTTCATAAATCCCTGCAACAGGAAGTCCGATTGTAAAATCTTTTCGT
Organism: Streptococcus gwangjuensis; assembly: GCF_028156745.1. Classification (GTDB taxonomy): domain Bacteria; phylum Bacillota; class Bacilli; order Lactobacillales; family Streptococcaceae; genus Streptococcus; species Streptococcus gwangjuense_A. The sequence continues at coordinate 87,822 of NZ_JAODJG010000038.1, read as the reverse complement.
TCAACAGGTGCCATATTAAAGATACAGACTAACATATCATCCTTCTTACCCTTACGGATGAAGGAAAGAACACTCTGGTCTCTATTATCCGCATCGATGATTTCAATGCCATCATAACTATTATCAATTTCCCACAGACAGCGGTGGTCTTTGTAAAACTGATTTAGCTGAGAAGTGAAATACTTCATCTTAGCATTCATTGGATCTTCTAGATTAGACCATTCCAACTGTTCTTCAGATTTCCATTCTAGGAATTGCCCATATTCACTACCCATGAAGAGCAATTTTTTACCTGGGTGACAAATTTGGTAAGTGTAGAGATTGCGCAAGCCTGCGAATTGATTGTAGCGATCTCCCCACATCTTGTGCATCATACTCTTCTTGCCATGAACCACTTCATCGTGCGAGAATGGTAAGAGATAATTCTCCTTGAAGACGTACATAAAGCTGAAAGTCACCAGGTTAAAGTCATATTTACGATAAATCGGATCTTCTTCATAGAAACGGAGGATGTCATTCATCCAGCCCATATTCCATTTATAATCAAAGCCAAGACCATCTGAATCCTTGGTGTCAGTAATCTGTGTTGCAGATGAGCTTTCTTCTGCAATCATCATCACATCTGGATGAACTAGTTTAATCACATCATTCAAACGTTTTAAGAAATAATAACCCTCATAGTTGAGATTGCCACCATCTTTATTAGGTGTCCATGGAGCATCATCGTAGTCAAGATAGAGCATGTTGCTAACCGCATCCACGCGAATACCATCTAAATGATAAAAATCAATCCAAAACTTAATACTAGAAATCAAGAAGGACTGGACTTCATTCTTTCCAAGGTCAAAATTGAGTGCTCCCCAACCGTAGTTATGAGCCTTATTATGGTCTTGGTATTCAAAAGTCGGTGTTCCATCATAATAGGCCAAGGCATCATCATTGATAGTAAAGTGACCAGGTACCCAGTCTACAATAACGCCTATATTGTTTAAGTGACATTCCTCAACAAAATCTTGAAACTCTTCAGGACGACCATAGGCATGCTCAAGAGCAAAGTAACCCATAAGCTGATAGCCCCAACTCAAACCTAGTGGGTGAGACATCAGGGGCATAAACTCAATGTGAGTATAATTCATCTCAACCAAGTAAGGAATGAGTTCATCTTTCAATTGAGCAAAACTATAGGGGCTGCCATCAGGATTTCTCTTCCAAGAGCCAGCATGGGCCTCGTAAATATTAACAGGACGCTCTTCAAAGCTCAAGCGTTTTCTACGAGCTAACCAAAGTCCATCCTTCCATTTCTTTTCTGGAATATCTGTTAAAATAGCCCCAGTACCAGGTCGTGCCTCATATCGAACAGCCAAAGGGTCAATCTTCATCAGCTGATGACCATTTGCACGCGTGATATGGTACTTATAAATTTGGCCTTCTTGAGCAAGACTGGTAAAGACTTCCCAAACTCCAAATTCATTCCGTTCCATCGGAATTTGATTTTCAACCCAATTGGTGAAATCCCCTACTAAGTGAACAGCCTGAGCATTGGGTGCCCATACACGAAAAGTGTAGCCATACACACCATTTTTTTCTTCCCTATGAGCTCCCAGATAGTGCTGGAGGTGAAAATTTTCACCTGTCATAAAGGTTTTTAAAGCATTATTCTTATCCATACACCCTCCTAATTCTGTAAGCGTTTTCTATAGATTTATTATACTACCTTTTTAGGGAAGATTCAAGTAAATTACGGAATTTGCAAAAAAATTTTTTGAAAGTCTTCAACAAATTCACTGATGTGTTCACTTGTAAATCAAGAAATTTTCAGAAATGCTTTGAAAACGAATTGTTTTTTTATAATACTATCATAAAGTTCGTTATTTAGCTAACAAAAATATAATTTTAAGTAAAAAAATAAATCAGGAAACGAATCTCCTGATTTTATTAACAGATAAAGCACCACAAATGAATTTAAATTGTAAATCTATTCTACAAAACTTTAAAGACGCTGGCACTGACGCCACCAACCATGTCTTTATCACTTAAATGGCTATTGGTCACCAATAGTTCTAGATTTCCAGCATTTTCAAACTGGAAGTCTTGCCCTTTAGCATTAAATACAACCAGTAAATGTTCTTCCCCTTGAATCTCATAGACAATCCAACCACTATGTTCGTTGGCTGAATGAACAAAAACATGATGGTAAATCTCATCATAAGTTGGGTAAGAAAAGGCACTGCTTTCTGTCTTCAATCGAATCATCTGACGGATAAACTCAATACTGTCTTGACGCTCATTAATCAAGTCCCAGTTCACTTGATTCACACTGTCAGGAGCATTATAGCTATTCATAGCACGCTCTCTATCGTCATGAGTTAACTCGCCATTTTCACCAGTGGCAACTAGTTTAGTACGACCAAATTCTTGACCGATTTCCATAAAGGCCATCCCCTGCATGAGTAGATTCATAGCTGTGGCAGTTTCGACCTTACGCATGATTTGCTCTGAACTTTGGTCTGGATGTAGGGTTGCCAACAAATCGTGAAGATTGTAATTGTCATGGGCTTCTACATAGTTAAGCACCTGATTTGGATGTGTATAAGTTCCTAATTCACGACTGCCTAGGATCGCTTTGGCTAGAATTGGCTCCGTAGCAGCACCACTAACAAAACCTGACTTGATAGCACCATAAACTTCTCCACCTTTGACAGCATCACGCTGATTGTCGTTAAAGAAACCGATATTTGGCATCTGGTAGGCATTGTCTTTCTTAGCCTTATCATAAGGTGCAAGACCTGTTCCCATATCCCAACCTTCTCCATAAAGGATAATGTTAGGGTCAATTTCATCCAAGCTCTGACGAATCATCTGCATGGTCTTAACATCATGAATCCCCATCAAATCAAAACGGAAGCCGTCAATATTGTATTCCTGCACCCAGTATAGGAGAGAATCAATCATATACTTGCGGAACATTTCGTGTTCGCTGGCTGTTTCATTTCCAACACCTGTTCCATTCTGGAAAGTACCGTCTGGATTCATACGATAATAGTAATCAGGGACAGTTGTTTGGAAAGGTGCATCAACAACTGAGAATGTATGGTTATAGACCACATCCATAATGACACCAATACCCGCATCATGATAAGCTTGAACCATGGTCTTCAAATCACGAATGACCTGAGCTGGATCCTCTGGATTGGTTGAAAGGCTGGTTTCTGGTGCATTATAGTTTTGTGGATCATAACCCCAGTTGTAGGTTACATTCCCATCCGCATCATATTCTTTATGACGGTCTGCAATTGGTTGCAATTGAACATAATTGTAGCCCAGCTTCTTGATGTAATCAAAAGCAGTTGACTGACCGTACTGGTTAACCGTTCCAGTCTGGGCAGCACCCAAGAAAGTTCCTCGAAGATGTTCATCTACACCTGAGGTCGGTGATTTGGTCAAATCACGAATGTGCATTTCACAAATAACTGCCTTACATGGATTTGTCAAACGCCAAGTAGCATCAGCACCGTGTTTAACCTCGAAGCTTTCAACTTGCTTTTCTTCATGGTTCAGGATAGCTGATCGTTTGCCATCAGGACTGGTCGCGATAGTGTATGGGTCGCGTGTCAGTGTTTGGTGATGAGGGAATTGGACTTGATACTGATAAGCCTTGCCAGTCAAATCTTCCTCAACATCCAAACTCCAGACACCGATTGTATTGTCCTTATGATTATAGGAGTAACTATTGCCTCTTTCCATATCAAAAGTTTTCCAAACAGGTGCGTCATTAGCAGCTGATTCATAAACGACAACCTGTACTTCTGTCGCTGTTGGAGCCCAAAGAGAAAAATGAGCCTGATTGCCCTCTACACGGCAACCCAATTCACCTTGGTACCCCCAGTGGTGGTCGAAACTAGCACTATTGATAGCCTTGTCAAAGGCAAATGGATTTTGATTCTTATAGAAAGGACTGGCAATAGCAGGATTTTCAGAATAATAAATCCTATCATCCCCTTCCAAAATCCAAACTTCTGTTAAAAGAGGATAGTGATTAAAACGGATAGCATACTCTTTACTAGTTTGGCCTGTATGAACCACAAAATTCAAACTTTCTAGGGCATGAGCACTTGGGTGTTCAAAACTAAATAAGGCGCCAAAATAATCTTCTTTATAGGTCAGCAAATCAATTCGTTGATCCTGACTTTTTACAAAAGAGCAAGTATCGTATTCTCCATTCTTGCGATGGTAATGAATGCGCATAGGGTAGTTAAACATTTTTTATTTTTCCTCTTTACTTCTTGATTTGTTTCTATTTTACTAATAAATTCTTGACCGATTTTGTCCCGATTAACAAACTAGTTATACTGTCTAAACTCTGTTTTTAAACGATCATTACAGACTTTCTAGCCAAGCTTCATCTCGAACTTCGATACCAAGTTCTTGTGCCTTTTGAAGTTTACTTCCAGCATCTACACCTGCCACAATGAGGTCGGTCTTTTTAGAAACACTGCCTGTTACCTTGGCACCCAGACTTTCGAGTTTACTTTTAGCTTCTGAGCGCTTGAGCCGTTCCAATTTTCCTGTCAATACAACGGTCAAGCCTGACAAGGCTGCATCCGCTACTACTGTCTGACCTTTATAATCCAGATTGACCCCAGCTTCTTTCAATTCTCTGAGGAGAATTTCAGAGCCTTCTGTCGCAAAATATGTCTGGAGACTCTTGGCAATCACACCACCCAGACTTTCAATACTAGCCACTTCCTCTGGATCTGCCTGAGCCAGATTTTCAATCGAATGGAAATGTTGGAGTAACAGCTGACTGGCCTTGCTTCCGACATGGCGAATTCCCAAACCAAACAAGAGCTTCTCGGCAGAATTTTCCTTAGATGCTTGAATGGCTTGATACAGTTTAGAAGCAGACTTTTCCTTGACCCCCTCTAAAAGGAGGAAATCCTCTTCTTGCAAACGGTAAATATCTGCCACATCCTTGACTAGATTGGCAGCAAATAGTTTCTCAACAATAGATGGACCAAGGCCTGTAATATTCATAGCATCACGAGAAGCAAAGTGAATCAAGCCTTCCATGATTTGAGCAGGACAACGCGGATTGATACAACGGAGGGCCACTTCATCTTCAAAGTGCAACAAATCAGAGTCACAACTTGGGCAGTTTGTAGGGATATCTAGTTTTTCTTCAGAAATCCGTTTGGACTCTACTACACGTAAAACGGCAGGGATGATGTCACCAGCCTTATAGACGATAACCGTATCATCTTTACGGATATCTTTTTCAGCAATATAATCCACATTGTGCAGGGTCGCACGGCTAACAGTTGTACCAGCTAATTGTACTGGTGTTAAATTGGCAGTTGGGGTTACAACACCCGTACGGCCAACTGTCCAATCAACTGATAAGAGTTGAGCTTCTTTTTCTTCAGCTGGGAACTTGTAGGCCACTGCCCACTTTGGAGCCTTAACGGTAAAGCCGAGTTCTTCTTGACTTGCTAGGTCGTTTACCTTGATCACCACCCCATCGATATCGTAAGGCAGTTTCTCCCGTTTCTGTCCTACTTCTTGAATAAAGTCCCAGATTTCATCTATGGTTTCAGCCAATATTCGCTTAGGATTGACCACAAAACCTAGTTGTTCAAGGTGCATTAAGACCTTTTCTTGGCTGTCACGAGTTGAGAGGCTGGCTTCTTGATAGAGAAACGTTGCAAGATTACGCTTGGCAACTACTGCTGTATCCAGCTGACGCAGTGTTCCTGCCGCTGCATTACGAGGATTAGCAAATTCAGGTTCTCCATTTTCTTGGCGAGCTTGGTTGACCTGGTCAAAAGAAGCGCGTGGCATATAACATTCCCCACGAACTGTGATATCTAGTTCTTCTGGCAAGGTCAAAGGAATATCCTTAACACGCTTAAGATTTTCTGTGATATTTTCACCAATAGAACCATCTCCACGTGTTGCCCCAGCAACTAAAATCCCCTTTTCATAAGTCAGCGAGATAGACAAACCATCGATTTTCAGCTCACAAATATAGGTTGGATGAGCCACTTCCTTACGAACACGCGCATCAAAAGCTTCAAGCTCCTCACGTGAAAAAGCATCCTGCAAACTATAAAGAGGATACTGATGACTGTATTTTTCAAAACCATCTAAAACCTTACCACCAACACGATGGGTCGGACTGTCTGCTAACACTTGATCTGGATAGGCAGTTTCTAACTCGACCAACTCACGGTAAAGACGGTCATACTCACTGTCTGAAACCGAGGGATTATCGCTGGTATAATACTCAGTCGCATAGCGATTGAGCAAGGCGACTAACTCATTCATTCTTTTATTCATAAAACCATTTTACCATAAAACAAGCCCTCCTCACAAACGAGAAGGGCGGAAAAACACTTAGATTGGAATTATTTTTGAAGTCCAAGCAAACTTATGTCTCTTTTTCAAAATGAGTTCGAACATAAATAAACGATATACAAGACAAGATGATAACACCACTTCCAATTATCAGGAAAGAAGAGAGATGTACACTTGGCAGGACTGTCATAAATCCTTTTGCAATAGGCATAAATAGAATAGCTAAGGTAAAAATTGTACTTAGAACTCTCCCAAGAAATTCGCTCTCAACCTTGGTTTGTACTTGAGTAAAAAAGTGAATATTAAAAATCGTCATAAACAATTCACAAACTAAATTTCCAGAAAAGGAAAGAAAAGTTGGCAGTGGTAATCCCATCATAAAAACTCCGACACCTGTCAAAGCCAGTAAAATCAAAAGATTATAAACATTAGCTTTAATTTTACTAGCTAGAAGAGCCCCAATGATGGAACCAATAGCCCCCATAGTTAAAATACTTGCATAGGCTCCTTCTGACCCGTAAAGCTGATTCGAAAAGGGAAGTAGAAATTCAAAAGCTGCAAAAAAGAAATTAACGCTGGAAGCCACTAACAGGAGAAAGAAAATCTCTCTTTGATGCCAGATATAGTGCAAGCCATCCTTGATATCCGCAAAAATATCTTTCCCAGTAAAAGGTTTCTTATCTTGAACCATTGGTTCTTCTTTTGGAAGTAAGGCCACTAGAACAAATGCTATGAAAAAAGTCAAAGCATCTAGTAAGAGCGTCAGATGGAGACTTGTAAACTGTAAAACAAGGAAGGAAAGAACAGGAGAGCTAACACCTACAACCTGCAAAACCAGCTCTAAGCGAGAATTATAGATCACAATCTCATCTTTCTCCACCACTTCAGTTATGATAGCTTTATTGGCTGTACGAGAAAAGGCAAAAGCAATAGCCTGAACAATATTGGCAAAAATCAAAGCTCCAATCATCCAGCTATCATTCCTTATAAAAGAAATAGCCAGGCAAAGAATCCCGCAAACAAGATCCGTCGCCATTAAAATCCTACGACGAGAAAAACGGTCTGAAACAACTCCGCCAAAAGGATTTACGAGAATGGATGTGACGAGCTCAGAAATCTGATACATTCCTAAAACTGTCTGTCCGATAGTTCCCATGGAAGCCAACCAGACACTATTTCCATAATCATAGAGCATATTCCCTATCTTGTTAACAGCTCCGCGACTAATCAACTGTACGGCATAGCGATTCATATAAAAACTCCTCTCAAATTTTGAAACTATTGTATCAAAACTTGGAGGAGTTTCTCATTTTTCCCATATTTGGGAAAATTAATCTTTGACAAATTTCTCGTAGTGTTCCTGATAGTAGGCTACTTGCTCTGGAAGACCTAGCACGTCAAAAATATGCATAGCTTCTTGCATCTGCTTACACCCTTCTTTACACTGTCCTTTTTGGTACAAGGAAAAGCCTTTTAGATAATGGAAAATATTACGCTCATACAGTTTGATCCCTTTACCAATAATCTTCTCTGTATAAGTCTCAAAATAACTTGCATTTTCAAAAGAAAGATGCTCTAAACAATGCTGGTAACAATTGAGGGCCAAAATCAACACTAATCTCTTATGGCGACCAATCTCTTGGTAAAATTCTTCTCTCTCCATAACTTCTCTACCAATCCGAGTGACATAATCCACATCGTAGAAACTATAGAGGTTACCGAAAAGAATCAACTCATACATGGTCCATTCTTCTGTTTTGAAGAGATAATCTGCTACCTTATCCAAATCATCCTGCTTCATCTCATAAGTCGCATCTCTTTGACAAATCAGACCTTGTAGCAAAATCCAGTTCAGCTCAAAATAGAGAGGATTTGTCGAACTCTTAGCCTTTTCAAGTTGCTCTTCTTGAAGCTTTTGAAAACCTGAAATATCATTTGAGTAGTAAAGTGGGATAATCTGCGCCATCATAGACACATGTTCATGATTATGAAAATCCCTTGCCTTATCCATGAAATTTTCGATTGTAACATGAATGTTATCCAAAATCTCAAAGAACCGTGAGACTGCTAGGTCAGACTCCCCAAGCTCAAAGCGAGATAACTGAGAGGTAGAGCAGGACTCGCCTGCAGCCTCCTTTAAAGAATAATTTCCACTTGTCCGAAATTCACGAAATACTTTTCCAAGATGTTCCATCTTTACACCTGCTCTGATAATTCTTCCCACTCAAGCATAGCTTCTTCCTGACGGTGGCTGATTTTGTCCAGCTCAGCCTGCAATTCCATGAGTTTTTCGGCATCGTTTGTTTCCAACATTTGTTCAGAAATGGCTTGGCTTTGACTTTCTAACTCTTCTATTTCAGCTTCTAGACTTTCGATTTGTCGCATGAGCTTGCGAACTTCTTTTTGACTTTCTTTCTGAGCTTGATAGTCATTAACTGGACTTGCTTCTTTTGCTTGATTGTTAGTTGAAGCTTCTTCTGTCAGACCGACTTCCATTTCAGCCTTTTTATCAACATAGTAATCGTAATCTCCCAAGTAGAGAGTCGATCCATTCTCTGACAATTCCAGTACATGAGTTGCCACACGATTGATAAAGTAACGGTCGTGGCTGACAAATAGAAGAGTTCCATCGAAGTCAATCAAGGCATTTTCTAGCACTTCCTTGCTATCAATATCCAAGTGGTTGGTTGGCTCGTCAAGGATCAGGAAGTTGTTGTTTTCCATGGACAATTTAGCTAAAAGCAAACGAGCTTTTTCGCCACCTGACAGCATGCCGACTGATTTTTTGACATCATCTCCTGAGAAAAGGAAAGCACCTAGGCGGTTACGGATTTCAACTTCTGGTGTCAGTTTAAAATCATTCCAGAGTTCATCCAGTACAGTATTACTTGCTGTCAGCTTGCTTTGGGTTTGGTCATAGTAACCCACCTCAACATTAGCCCCAAAGCGCTTCTCACCCTTGATAAAAGGAATCTGCTCCATAATAGACTTGATAAAGGTTGACTTTCCAATGCCGTTTGCTCCAACAATAGCAACAGCATTCATCTTACGAAGGTCTAAGTTGATAGGCTCTGACAGTACTTCCCCATCATAGCCAATAGCTGCATTTTCAACAGTCAATACAACATTACCAGACGTTTTTTCAGACTGGAAGGTCATATTGGCTGCTTTCTTACCAGCCTCAGGCTTGTCCAAACGTTCCATTTTTTCCAGTTGTTTTCGGCGAGATTGGGCACGTTTAGTCGTTGAAGCTCGGACTAAATTGCGGTTGACAAAGTCTTCCAGAGCAGCGATCTCCTTCTGCTGCTTTTCATAGTTTTTTGCCTCAGTAGCTAGTTTTTGTTCTTTCAAATCAACAAAACGAGAGTAATTCCCCACATAGCGATCCAAAGAATGCTTGGTCAAATCCAGCGTAATCGTCGCAACCTTATCCAAGAAATAACGGTCGTGGCTGACAATAATGAGAGCACCGCTATAATTTACCAAGTAATTCTCTAGCCAGGCAATGGTTTCGATATCCAAGTGGTTGGTTGGCTCGTCCAAAACCAAGAGATTTGGTTTTTCAAGAAGCATTTTGGCTAGAGCCAAGCGAGTATTTTGGCCGCCAGAAAGCTCAGCAATTTTCATCTGCCACATAGATTCGTCAAACTTGAATCCATTTAAAATCGCTCGTATATCAGCTTCATAGGTAAATCCACCTGCTTGGCGAAAATTCTCAGATAAGCGGTCGTAATCTGACATCAGCTTATTCAAGTCCTCACCAGACTTTTCACCCATCTCCAGCTCCATCTGACGAAGTTGTTTCTCCGTTCTACGCAAGTCATCAAAGACATGAAGCACCTCATCGTAGATGGTATTTTCAGACTCAAAACGGCTATCTTGGGCTAGATAAGACAGAGAAATGTCTTTTTTCTTATTGATTTCTCCACTAGTCGGCTCCTCTTCTCCAACTAAAATCTTCAAAAGAGTAGACTTACCTGCACCATTTTTCCCAACAAGGGCTATCCGATCTCGTTCATCAACTTGCAGGTTAATATTATCAAAAAGAACCTCTCCTGCAAAAGAACGTTCAATTTTATTAGCTTGTAAAATAATCATACAAACAGTATAGCATGTTTCCCTAAGGCATTCAAGACTTGATAAACCGGCATATGACACCACTTTTCTGAAAATTATGCTACCGTTTTACTAAAACGCTAAAAAGTGCTATAATGTGAACGGTTAAAACAATTTACAAAAAGGAGAATGTTAATGTCTTACCAAGAAAATTACCAGAAATGGGTTGATTTTGCGGAGCTTCCTGACTACCTTCGTCAAGATTTGGAAAATATGGACGAAAAAACAAAGGAAGATGCCTTCTATACAAATCTTGAATTTGGTACTGCAGGTATGCGTGGTTTGATTGGAGCTGGTACAAACCGCATCAACATCTACGTTGTTCGCCAAGCAACTGAAGGATTGGCTCGTTTGATTGAGTCAAAAGGTGGAAATGAAAAAGAACGTGGTGTGGCAATTGCTTACGATAGCCGTCACTTCTCACCTGAGTTTGCCTTTGAATCTGCAGCAGTTCTTGCTAAACATGGCATCAAATCTTACGTATTTGAAAGCCTTCGTCCAACTCCAGAACTATCATTTGCAGTTCGTCACCTCAACTGTTTCGCAGGTATCATGGTTACAGCTAGTCATAACCCTGCACCATTTAACGGTTACAAGGTTTACGGTGAAGACGGTGGACAAATGCCTCCACACGACGCGGACGCTTTGACTACTTATATCCGTGCAATCGAAAATCCATTTGCAGTTGAAGTTGCTGATGTGGAAGCTGAAAAAGCTTCTGGCTTGATTGAAGTTATCGGCGAAGCTGTTGACGTAGAATATCTTAAAGAGGTTAAAGACGTAAACATCAACCCAGCCTTGATTGAAGAATTTGGTAAAGACATGAAAATTGTCTACACACCACTTCATGGTACTGGTGAAATGTTGGCTCGTCGTGCTCTTGCCCAAGCAGGATTTGACTCTGTTCAAGTCGTTGAAAAACAAGCAACTGCTGATCCAGACTTCTCAACTGTAAAATCTCCAAACCCAGAAAGCCAAGCAGCCTTTGCCCTTGCTGAAGAACTTGGTCGTCAAGTTGGTGCAGATGTTCTTGTGGCAACTGACCCAGATGCTGACCGTGTTGGTGTTGAAGTTCTTCAAAAAGATGGTAGCTACCTCAACCTTTCAGGTAACCAAATCGGTGCTATCATGGCTAAATACATCTTGGAAGCCCACAAAAATGCTGGAACTCTTCCTGAAAATGCAGCCCTTTGCAAATCTATCGTATCAACTGACTTGGTAACGAAAATTGCTGAAAGCTACGGCGCAACCATGTTCAACGTTTTGACAGGTTTCAAATTTATCGCTGAAAAAATCCAAGAATTCGAAGAAAAACACAATCACACTTACATGATGGGGTTTGAAGAAAGCTTCGGTTATTTGATTAAACCATTCGTACGTGATAAAGACGCTATCCAAGCTGTTCTAGTCGTTGCTGAACTTGCTGCCTACTATCGTTCACGTGGTTTGACACTTGCAGACGGTATCGAAGAAATCTACAAAGAGTACGGCTACTATGCAGAAAAAACAATCTCTGTTACTCTTTCAGGTGTCGATGGTGCTGAGCAAATCAAAGCAATTATGGCTAAATTCCGCAACAATGCTCCAAAAGAATGGAATGCAACAGCTATCACTGTCGTAGAAGACTTCAAAGCCCAAACAGCTACTGCTGCTGACGGCACTGTTACAAACTTGACAACTCCTCCAAGTGATGTGTTGAAATACACACTTGCTGACGGTTCATGGATTGCCGTTCGCCCTTCAGGGACAGAACCAAAAATCAAGTTCTACATTGCAGTTGTAGGTGAAACCAACGAAGAATCACAAGCTAAGATTGCTAATATCGAAGCAGAAATCAATGATTTTGTAAAATAAGGCCCTATATAAAGATGAGACCAACCAATCTCATCTTTTTTTCGTATCAAATCTAAGCAATTTTAGAAACTTTATGGCATACTAGACTTATCAATGAAAGCGAGGTAATCTCATGGAACAATTTTTAGATAACATCAAAGATCTTGAAGTCACTACAGTTGCGCGTGCGCAAGAAGCTCTTGATAAAAAAGAAACTGCAACCTTCTTTATCGGTCGCAAAACTTGCCCTTACTGCCGTAAATTTGCTGGTACCTTGGCAGGTGTCGTAGCTGAAACCAAAGCTCACATCTACTTCATCAACAGTGAAGAACCAAGCCAACTCAATGAGTTACAAGAATTCCGCTCACGCTATGGAATTCCAACTGTACCAGGCTTCGTTCACATTGCAGATGGCCAAATCAATGTCCGTTGCGACTCTTCAATGTCAGCACAAGAAATCAAAGAATTTGCTGGATTGTAAAATATATAAAAAGAAGGCACTTGCCTTCTTTTTATATATCTGTCAATGGTGTTGCGGTATCTGGTGAGGTATCGTAAACCCTAAAGTCTACTCCTACACCTAAATCAGCTTGGGCTAGCTGATTGACCATGGTCATGTGAGCCAGTTCCTTGATATTATTTTCCTTAGATAAATGTCCAAGGTAGATTTTCTTAGTGCGATTCCCAAGTGTCCGAATCATTGCTTCAGCACCGTCCTCGTTAGAAAGGTGACCGAGATCCGATAGGATTCGTTGTTTGAGTCGCCAAGCGTAAGAACCTGCTCGCAAAATCTCTACATCATGATTGGACTCGATAAGATAGCCATCTGCATTTTCGACAATCCCTGCCATACGGTCACTCACATAACCTGTATCAGTCAGCATGACAAAACTCTTATCATCCTTCATAAAGCGATAAAACTGCGGTGCGACTGCATCATGGCTTACACCAAAACTCTCGATATCGATATCTCCAAAAGTTTTGGTTTTGCCCATTTCAAAGATGTGCTTCTGAGAAGAATCTACCTTGCCAAGATACTTGCTATTTTCCATAGCTTGCCAAGTTTTTTCATTGGCATAAAGATCCATACCATACTTGCGAGCCAAAACACCCACTCCATGGATATGGTCTGAATGCTCATGCGTAATCAAGATGGCATCCAAGTCTTCTGGTTTGCGATTAATTTCAGCAAGTAGGCTAGTAATCTTTTTACCAGACAAGCCGGCATCCACTAAAAGTTTCTTTTTTGGAGTTTCCAGATAAAAGGAATTTCCACTGGAACCCGACGCTAAAATACTGTATTTAAAGCCTGTTTCACTCATTCTAGTCTTCTACTTCATCCTCCCATACTTCTTCTTTCACTGCATCCTTATCATAAGGGAGCACAATGGTAAAGGTTGATCCCTTACCGTATTCACTCTTGGCCCAAATAAAGCCATTATGTTGTTTGATAATTTCTTTGGCAATAGACAGTCCCAGACCTGTACCACCTTGGGCACGACTTCTAGCACGATCCACACGATAAAAACGGTCAAAGATACGTGGCAAATCCTGCTTAGGAATACCCAATCCTTGGTCTGAGATGGATAAAATCATCTGATCATCAGTCGTCTTCATGGTCACTGTGATTTTCCCACCATCTGGAGAATACTTGATGGCATTGTTGAGAATATTATCAATTACCTGTGTCATCTTGTCTGTATCAATTTCAATCCAGACAGAGGTAATCGGATAATCTCTCACCAATTCATATTTTTTCTCTTCATCTGGTCCCCTCATCTTATCAAAACGGTTGAGAATAAAAGTAATAAAGGCAGTGAAGTTAATCAGTTCCACATCTAGATGACTGGTTGCATTGTCAATACGTGAAAGATGGAGAAGATCTGTCACCATCCGCATCATACGATTCGTTTCGTCTAGAGACACCTTTATAAAATCTGGTGCTACAGGTTCTGACAAGGCACCCTCATCCAAGGCTTCAAGATAGGATTTTACGCTGGTCAGAGGTGTCCGTAGCTCATGACTAACGTTCGAAACAAAGAGTCTCCGTTCGCGTTCTTCCTTCTCCTGCTCCGTCGTATCGTGTAAAACTGCAACCAGACCAGAAATGAAGCCTGATTCTCGACGAACCAAGGCAAAGCGTACACGAAGGCTCAGATATTCACCATTGTCATCCTGAGAATCAATCATAAGCTCAGGAACTTGGGTAATCAAATCACGAAGTTCATACTCATCTTCAATCTTAAGCAATTCTAGAATACTTTTATTGAGAACCTCTTCTTTTTGAACACCTAGCTGTTTCTTAGCCATGTCATTAATCATAGTAATCTTGCCACGACGATTGGTCGCAAGGACTCCGTCTGTCATGTATGAGAGGATACTGTGCAATCGTTTACTCTCTTGTTCCAGATTTTCTTGGGTCAAACGGATTACTTCTGATAAATCATTAAGATTATTGGTAATATTAGTGATTTCAGAGCTTCCCTGCATATCCAATACCTGCGAATAATCTCCTGCAATCAAGTCTTTAACTTTTTGATTAATTTGCTTCAACCGAATATTATCCCGCCGATTTTCTAGTAAGAGCAAGGTAACAATCAAGATAAAACCCAATAAAATTAAAATGAAGATAAAATCACTAGTAAGAATATTTTTTCTAATCAATTCAATCATTATTTCTCATATAATAACCAACACCACGACGTGTTAGGATATACTCTGGACGACTAGGTGTATCTTCAATCTTCTCACGCAAACGTCTGATAGTTACGTCAACAGTCCGAACATCTCCGAAATAATCATAACCCCAGACCGTTTCAAGCAAATGTTCACGTGTAATCACTTGACCAATATGAGACGCCAAGTGGTACAAAAGCTCAAATTCGCGGTGGGTTAAGTCTAGTTCTTCGCCGTATTTCTTAGCAACATAGGCATCTGGCACAATCTCCAAGTCCCCAATTTGTAAGGGCTGAGTTTTCTTTTCATCAGACTCTTGATTATCTACAGAAGCCAAGTCCGTGCGACGAAGAAGAGCTTTGACACGTGCCTGCAACTCACGATTTGAAAAGGGTTTAGTCACATAGTCATCTGCTCCAAGCTCTAAACCGATAACCTTGTCAAATTCGCTATCTTTAGCTGACAGCATGATAATAGGAACACTACTAGTCTTGCGAATAGTCTTAGCAACTTCTAAGCCATCAATTTCCGGAAGCATCAAATCCAGAATAATAATATCTGGCTGCTCTGCTTCAAATTGTTCTAGTGCTTCACGACCATTAAAAGCAGTTACAACCTCGTAACCTTCCTTGGTCATATTAAACTTGATAATGTCCGAGATTGGTTTTTCATCATCTACAATTAATATTTTTTTCATTTGTTCACCTTTTTCTCTACTATTATACCAAAAAAATAAAAAGAAGACACAATAGCTAGTCTTTGCTACTGTCTAAGTTGGCTTGTGCATAAGCCTGCCAGATTTTTTGTTGGGGTTTGGCAAGTGGGTAATTCTTAAACTCTTCTGGTGAAAGCCAGCGAACTTCCCTATCTGAAAAGTTATGAAAGTCAGTCACTTGACCTGCTACAATTTGAACATACCACTTGCGATGACTAAAGATATGCTTAACAGTCTCAAAATAAATATCAAGCCAATCAACTTCTAAGTCATAGTCCTGCTGAAAACTCTCCTCTGGACTGGGACCAAACTTAACATTTTCTTTTGCAACCTGATGAAAGAGGTCAAACTGCTCTTCTTGCGAAAAGTTATCAACTTCTATCAAAGGGAAATGCCAAAAGCCTGCCAATAGCTTTTCGCTTTCATTTTTTTCAAGTAAAAATTGTCCCTGAGTATTTTTGACCACCAAGGCTTTGAGATAAATGGGAACTGGCTTTTTCTTGGGAGCCTTGATTGGATAACGGTCCATTGTGCCATTCTGATATGCCGCACTAAAGTCCTTAACTGGGCTTTCTTCTGGTCTGGGATTTACAGGAGCCTCAATATCTGAGCCCAAGTCCATCAAGGCTTGATTAAAGTCACCCGGACGCTCTGGGTCAATCAAGATTTCCATCATTGCCTGAAAAATTTTGCGATTACTTGGAATGCCAATATCGTGATTGACTTCAAACAGACGCGCCAAAACCCGCATGACATTACCATCTACAGCTGGCTCAGGTAAGTTAAAAGCAATACTGGAAATGGCTCCTGCTGTGTAAGGTCCAATTCCTTTCAAGCTGGAAATTCCTTCATAGGTATGTGGAAATTGACCACCAAAGTCAGTCATAATCTGCTGGGCTGCAGCCTGCATATTGCGAACTCTAGAATAATAACCCAAGCCTTCCCAAGCCTTCAACAAACGTTCTTCAGGAGCTGTTGCCAAACTTTTAACTGTTGGAAACCAGTCCAAGAATCGTTCGTAATAAGGAATAACCGTATCTACCCTAGTCTGCTGGAGCATAATTTCAGACACCCAAATATGATAAGGATTTTTACTCCTACGCCACGGCAAATCTCTTTTATTTTCATCATACCAAGTGAGAAGTTTCTCACGAAAAGAAGTGATTTTCTCCTCCGGCCACATGACGATACCGTATTGTTTCAAATCTAACATATATCTAGTATAACACAGAAGATTCTAACTGTCCTTTTCCTAGTATTAATACTCTTCGAAAATCAAATTCAAACCACGTCAACGTCGCCTTGCCGTACTCAAGTACAGCCTGCGGCTAGTTTCCTAGTTTGCTCTTTGATTTTCATTGAGTATAAAAAGCCTCTTTCCAAGGGGAAAGAGGACTAAATATTATTGATGAACAGCTTGAGCTGCTGTGATGAGAGTCAACTTATAAACATCATCAGCATTACATCCACGAGATAGGTCGTTAACTGGCTTATTCAAACCTTGTAGAACAGGCCCAACAGCTGCAAAACCACCAAGACGTTCAGCCATCTTGTAGCCGATATTTCCTGCCTCGATACCTGGGAAGATAAAGACATTTGCTTGACCAGCTACCGTACTTCCAGGAGCTTTCAGAGCTGCAGTTTCAGGAACAAAGGCTGCATCAAATTGCAACTCACCATCGATTTCAAGGTCAGGGCGCAAGTCGTGAGCAATTTTAGTTGCTTCAACAACCTTATCAACGCTTTCACCAAATCCTGAACCTTTAGTAGAATAGCTCAGCATGGCAATTTTAGGTTCGATGCCAAACATCTTAGCTGTGATTGCCGAGTTGATTGCAATCTCAGCCAAGGCTTCTGCATCTGGATTGATATTGATAGCACAGTCTCCAAATAGGTAACGTTCCGTACCACGAACCATGAGGAAGGCACCAGAAGTACGCGTTACATTTGGACGAGTTTTAATGATTTGAAGGGCTGGACGTACTGTTGAAGCAGTTGAGTGAATCGCACCTGATACCATTCCATCAACCAAGCCCAAGTAAACTAACATAACACCAAAGTAGTTGACATCTTCAACCAAAACCTTGCGTGCATCTTCTTCAGACATTTTGCCCTTGCGACGCTCTACCAAGGCAGCAACCATTTCTTCAAATTTATCGTAGTGTTGAGGGTCGATGACTTCATAACCATCCTCGATACCTTCGATTTCAAGATAAATTTTAATTTTTTCAGGATTTCCAAGCAAAACAGGAATCACTTCTGTTTCTTTTACCAGACGTTTAGTCGCTTGAAGAATACGAGGTTCTTCCCCTTCAGGGAGAACGATACGAGCATTTTTACCAACAAGGTTGGCTTTGAGACTTTCAAAAACTTCCATGAGTTTTCTCCTTTAAGATAATAATTATACTCTGAAACAGTTTTTATAGAGTATTAGTTGATAACTGGGTAATAAGGTTGCAAAAATCATCCGGCAAGGGACTTTCTAACTGCAAGTCTTGCTCTAAAAATGGATGATAAAAAGATAGGTAATGGCAATGCAGGGCCTGACGTTGGATGCCGTCGTCCAGACTACCGCCATACAAATCGTCTCCCAACAAAGGAAAACCAATATGAGAAAAATGGACTCGGATTTGGTGGGTTCGACCAGTATGCAGGCGAATATCGACCAGGTGAATATTCCCATAAGAAGCTACAATCTTATATGATGTATGGGCATACTTTCCACCTTTAGCCACTCTTCTGGTGATAATGGAGTCTTCATCACGCGCAATAGGAGCAATAATTTCCCCCTCTGACTCCAAGTGTCCATCACCTTTAACCAAAGCAAAGTAGCGTTTTTCAATGGACTTCTTCTGCAACTGCTTGTCTAATCGTGCATGGGCATAGCCGTGCTTAGCAAAGAGCATCAAGCCAGAAGTGTCACGATCAAGTCTAGTCACAATGTGAACCTGCTGATTTTCATAGTTTTTCTTGACGTAGTAACCCTTGATAAAATTGGCGATAGTATTGGAGTGGTTGACACTAGGAATAGAAGCCACTCCATATGGTTTATTCAAGACTAGAAAATGGTCATCCTCATAGAAAATATCCAGTGGGCGCTCGATAGCTTCAAGAGTTTCAAAGCCTTCCTCAGCAGGAATATCAATAATAACTTTGTCTCCAATATCCAATAGATACGTTGCATTTTGCGGTTGGTCATTGACCAGAATAGCTCCACCTCGAAACTTAATCTTGGCCAGAAGTCCCTTAGAAACCTCGTGCTTTTTCAAGAAGGTCTTAACCTTGACATGTTCATCTGCGATAAATTCAAACCTCATTCGTCCACCTCGCCGATGAAAGCATCTTTAACACGATTCCAGAAACTGGTGTGGCTCGGCGACGCTACAAAGTGAATCTTATGATGGTCTATTTGATACTCAATTCGCTCAATATTGCGGAAAGAATAAACGCTATTGTCAACCGAAATGGTATGGTAATCGTTTCTTGTTGGAATAAGTTCAATCTTATCCTTCTTAGGAACAATAATGGACGAACCCAGCGTTCGATAAACACGATTGTTAAGGCTAGCAATTTCCGTTAATTGCAAAGCTTCAATGGTAGGGTGTAAAACAGCTCCGCCAAGTGATTTGTTATAGGCTGTACTACCAGTCGGTGTCGAAACTGTTAGCCCATCTCCACGAAAACGTTCAAAGTGGACACCGTTAATCACAACATCCGCCACCATGGTTCGATCAGACCTGCGGATACTGGCTTCATTTAGTGCTCTAAAAATCTTCACTTCACCATTTTCAAGAAAGACCTTCACATTCAGAACAGGGTAAGAGACTCTTGCTCCGGTATCTAGCTGCAAATTAGTCACTAGTTTGTCCAACTCAAAATCACGGTAGTCTGTATAGAAGCCCAAATGTCCAGTGTGAACACCAATGAAGCGGACCTTATCAAGTTGGTTTTCGTACTTATGAAAGGCCGACAAGAGCATACCATCCCCACCAATGGAGATGACAATGTCCGGATTGGTATCATTGAGTATAAACTGATTTCTCTTCAAACGATCTCGCAATTCATACAAAACCCTTTGACTCTGCGGTTTTCTATTGGCTATCAGGTCAATTCGTTTACCTGTATTCTTCATCTGTATCGTCACTGTTTCCTACACCGTCATTTAATTTTCTACTCAAAGGATCAAAAAGAGCCTGAGCTTCCTGAATATCATCTCGAATTTTACCCATTTCTTCATCCAACTGATGGGCAATTTTGGCGGTAATTTCCAGTCTCTTTTTAATTTCCTCTGGGAAATCCCCTTGGTACTTGTAGTTGAGAGAATGTTCTATTGTTGCCCAGAAATTCATGGCCAAGGTACGAATCTGAATTTCCGCCAAAATGGTCTTGGCTCCATTGATGGTATCAACCGTATATTCTACTACCACATGATAGGAACGATAGCCTGAGGATTTTCGATGAGTAATGTAATCTCGCTCCTGTATGATTCGCATGTCCTGACGTTTGCGCAAAATTTCCACTACTTCCTTGACGTCATCTACAAACTGAACCATCACACGCAAGCCAGCAATATCCTGCAAATCGTGCTCTAAGGTCGCATAAGTAATGCCACGACGAGCCATTTTTTCCTTAATGCTTTCAATTGGCTTGACTCGACCAGTCACAAACTCAATCGGAGAATGCTTATTTTGTTTACGATATTGCTTACGAATACCACGAAGTTTAATTTTCAACTCACCAACAGCTTGAATGTAAGGATCTAGAAATTCTTCCCATTCTAAGGTCATATATTCTCCCTTGTTCTCATATTATCCTTCAAAAATATCTTTGATTTTTTCTCCAGATTCATATACAATAAATACAATGCTTATTATACCATAAATCCGCTTTCAACGATAAAGAAAAGGTAAGAAAATTGAAACATTTAGAAATTGAATTGAAAACACTCTTGAAAAAAGATGAATACAATCGTCTAAAAGACCAGTTCACAGGTGTCACTCCTGTTCTTCAAAAAAATTACTACATAGACACACCTGATTTTGAACTGCGAGAAAAGAAAGTTGCTATGCGCATTCGAACCTTTGAAGACTGGGCAGAATTGACACTCAAAGTCCCGCAAAGTGTTGGAAACATGGAATACAATCAAACATT
Organism: Streptococcus gwangjuensis; assembly: GCF_028156745.1. Classification (GTDB taxonomy): domain Bacteria; phylum Bacillota; class Bacilli; order Lactobacillales; family Streptococcaceae; genus Streptococcus; species Streptococcus gwangjuense_A. The sequence goes on along the minus strand of NZ_JAODJG010000038.1, from coordinate 66,977 downwards.
GCAACTAAAAGATGCTGAAAACTATCTGAGCAAGAAAGAACTTCCTCAAGGGCTAGTACTGGATGAATTGGCGAAACATGATATTAAAACTTGTGAATGGCAGATTCTTGGTTGTCTAACAACTCTTCGCTATGAAATGCAAACAGCTATTGGTCTCATGGCGCTGGATAAAAGTCAGTACTTTGATATTACAGATTACGAATTAGAGCTTGAAGTTGAGAATCACGAGCAAGGCAAACAGGATTTCCAACAATTTTTAGAGGATAATCAGATTTCCTACCAAAAAGCTCCTTCAAAATTGGTTCGATTTGTCAAAAGCATGAAAAATAGCTGAAATAATCTCTATTTTTTGGTAAAATAGAAAAGATAAAATACAAAAATCCCTGTTCATATAGGCTAGGCAGATATGACTAGGATTTAAAAAGTTTACAGAGGACGGTCTATAATGTCAGATAGAAAAAACATGAAACTTTTCGCACTCAACTCTAACCAAGAGATTGCACAGAAAATTGCTCAAGCTGTTGGTGTCCCACTTGGAAAACTATCATCACGTCAATTTTCAGACGGAGAAATCCAAGTGAATATTGAAGAAAGTGTCCGTGGTTATGATGTGTACATCATCCAATCAACAAGTTTCCCTGTTAACAACCACCTAATGGAATTGTTAATCATGGTCGACGCTTGTGTGCGCGCTAGTGCCCACAGTATCAACGTAGTCCTTCCATATTTTGGTTATGCACGTCAAGACCGTATTGCTTCACCTCGTGAGCCACTTACAGCAAAACTAGTTGCCAATATGCTAGTTAAGGCTGGTGTCGATCGTATCCTTACGCTTGATTTGCATGCCGTTCAGGTTCAAGGCTTCTTTGACATTCCTGTTGACAACCTCTTCACAGTTCCTCTATTTGCAAAACATTATTGCGATAAGGGCTTACTTGGTTCAGATGTTGTTGTTGTTAGCCCTAAGAATTCAGGTGTGAAACGCGCTCGTAGCCTGGCTGAATATCTTGATGCTCCTATCGCCATTATCGACTACCCTCAAGACGATGCAACTCGCAACGAAGGCTATATCATCGGTGATGTTGAAGGTAAGAAAGCTATCTTGATCGATGATATTTTAAATACAGGCCGTACCTTCTCTGAAGCTGCTAAAATCGTTGAACGTGAAGGAGCTACAGAAATTTATGCTGTTTCTAGCCACGGTCTCTTCGTCGAGGGAGCTGCTGAACTTCTTGACAATACTAATATTAAAGAAATTCTTGTGACTGATTCAGTAGCAACAAAAGAAAAAACTCCTAAAAACGTATGCTACATCACTGCTAGTGAGTTAATTGGTGATGCCATCGTCCGTATCCACGAAAGAAAACCAGTCAGCCCACTCTTTGCCTACAATAAAAAGAAATAAGGTGATTCTTTGATTTATTTGGACAATGCTGCAACGACTCCAATGTCAGCAGTTGCTATTTCAACTATGACCAAGGTTATGCAAGAAACTCACGGAAATCCTTCTAGTATTCATGGTCATGGTCGTCAAGCTGGCAAACTCTTGCGAGAAGCCCGTCAGGAACTAGCTCAGTTACTGGGGACAAAACCTCAACATATATTTTTCACTTCTGGCGGGACTGAAGGCAACAATACTGCTATCATTGGTTACTGCCTTCGTCACCAAGAGCAAGGAAAACATATCATCACAACTGCCATTGAGCACCATGCCGTTCTTGAAACCATTGATTACTTGGTTCAACACTTTGGGTTTGAAGCAACCATTATCCATCCGGAAAATCAAGAAATCACAGCCCAACAAATTCAGAAAGCTTTACGTGACGATACGATTTTGGTTTCTACCATGTTTGCCAATAATGAGACAGGAAACCTACTGCCCATTGCTGAAATTGGCCAAATACTCAAGCAACACCCAGCCGCCTATCATGTCGATGCAGTTCAAGCTATTGGAAAAATCCCTATTCACCCAGAAGAATTGGGCATTGATTTTCTCACTGCTTCGGCCCACAAATTCCATGGTCCTAAGGGAATCGGCTTTCTCTACGCATCTAGCATGGACTTTGATTCCTATCTCCATGGCGGAGACCAAGAACAGAAAAAACGTGCAGGGACTGAAAATTTGGCTGCCATCGTAGGCATGGTTGCAGCCCTAAAAGAAGACCTAGAAAAACAAGAAGAACATTTTCAACATGTACAAAATCTAGAAACTGCCTTTCTGGCAGAGCTAGAAGGATTTCAGTATTACCTGAATAGAGGAGAACACCATCTCCCTTATGTTCTCAATATTGGATTTCCTGGCCAGAAAAATGACCTCTTACTCCTTCGTCTAGATTTAGCTGGAATTTCTATCTCTACTGGTTCAGCCTGCACTGCTGGTATTGTCCAATCCAGCCATGTTCTTGAAGCCATGTACGGAGCAAATTCAGACCGCTTGAAGGAATCCGTTCGTATCAGTCTCTCGCCACAAAATACTGTTGAAGACCTACAAACCCTCGCAAAAAACTTAAAAGAAATTATCGGAGGTTAGCCATATGGCATTTGAAAAAACCATTCAGTTAAAAAATTGTCGTTACGACTACACTCTTAGCCCTTCTGTTAAAAAATTCACCCTCAAAGACAACACCTTTTTTGAGACTAAGGTTGGTAACTATGAACTGACTCGCCTTTTGGAAAAAGTGCCAAACAGCGGTGAAGGATTCCAACTGAAAATCATTATTAACAAGGAACTTACAGGTGCTAAAATCAATATCACTGACAAGTTTGGACTACGTCTAGTTGATATTTTCAAATCAGAAGACCACCACATTCATCAGGAAAAATTCTATTTCCTCATGGATAGTTTAGTAGAACGTGGTGTCTTTACAAAATCTGAAAGATAGGTCCCATATGTTTGAACTGACCTATAAGGACAGCTATCATGTAGAGCGAACTCTCAAGTATGAGGATTACGAAGCTCTCATGCTGGCTCTGTCAGGATGTGTAACCCTACCAGATACACTTTATGTGACTTCTTTGACTTTTAAGGGGCAGGAAGTTTATCAAGGACTGGTCGGAGACCTCTACCGTTTTCTATCACATGCAGATTTTTTACATCAAAACTAAGATTTTTCTTAGTTTTTTCTTGTTTTTGTTGATTTTTTCACAATGTTTCTATAAAATAGAAGAATAGAAAGGTTGTGATTTTGTGAAAGATAAACAGTCTGCTATTCCAAAAGCTACAGCGAAAAGACTCTCTCTCTACTATCGAATTTTTAAGAGATTTCATGCAGAAAAGATTGAACGTGCCAACTCTAAACAAATTGCAGAGGCCATTGGTATTGATTCAGCGACAGTTCGTCGTGATTTTTCCTATTTTGGTGAACTAGGTCGTCGTGGTTTTGGCTATGATGTCAAAAAACTGATGACGTTTTTTGCCGATTTGCTCAATGATAACTCCATCACCAATGTCATGCTTGTGGGTATTGGAAATATGGGCCATGCCCTTCTCCACTACCGCTTCCACGAGCGTAACAAGATGAAGATTATCATGGCCTTTGACCTAGATGACCATCCTGAGGTCGGTACCCAAACTCCTGACGGGATTCCCATTTACGGGATTTCTCAAATCAAGGAAAAAATCAAGGATGCTGATGTGAAGACTGCAATCCTGACCGTTCCCAGCGTTAAGTCACAAGAGGTTGCTAATCTCTTGGTTGATGCTGGCGTGAAAGGAATTCTCAGTTTTTCACCAGTCCATCTGCATTTACCAAAAGACGTGGTCGTTCAGTATGTCGATTTGACAAGTGAACTCCAAACCCTCCTCTACTTCATGCGAAAAGAGGATTAGAAAGCGAAAATCATTTTATGAAAAAACCAGTTATTGGGATTACAGGAAACGAAAAAACTCATCCAGATGATGACATCATGATGAGCTACGCAGCAAAAGGCTTTGTTGAAGGCGTTAAAGACGCTGGAGGGATTCCCATCATCCTACCGATTGGTGATCAAGAAATGGCCTGCCACTATATCAGTATGATTGACAAGCTCATCTTGACAGGTGGGCAAAATGTTGATCCAAAATTCTATGATGAACCAAAAACCATTGATAGTGATGACTACCATCTTCAAAGAGATATCTTTGAACTAGCCCTCATCAAGGAAGCTATTAAACAGAAAAAGCCTATTTTCTCCGTCTGTCGTGGGACTCAACTCTTTAACGTTGCCATGGGTGGAACTTTGTATCAAGATATCGAAGACCACTGGCAAGATTGTTCTGCCGAGTACACAACTCAACGCTTAGTAACAGAACCTGATACTGTTCTTCGAGAAATCTATGGAGAAATTTCCCATATCAACTCCTTCCACCATCAGAGTATTAAGGATTTAGCACCAAATTTAAAGATTGTGGCTCATGATCCTAAAGATGGTATCATTGAAGCTGTCATGAGTACGGATGATGTCGCCTTTCTCGGTGTCCAATGGCATCCAGAATTTCTATTTGAAAATCGTCCCAAAGATAAAAACCTCTTTGACTATGTTGTTAATGAACTTTAGATTAAATCTGTCTTTTCACGATAGCTAAAATAACTGGAGTGAGAGACAATCAAATGGTCCAAGAGGACAATCCCCATCAGTTCGCAGGCTTCTTTGACAAGTTTAGTGACATGATCATCATTTCGGCTAGGCGATACCGCTCCTGAAGGATGATTGTGAACTAAGATGAGAGAGGTCGCCATATGCTTAATGGCATAGTGAAGAATCTCTCGCGGTTCAGCGATACTGCGGGTAGCTGAGCCAATAAAAATGGTCTGTTGATGGATGATTTGATTTTGAGTATTGAGATAGAGCGCCACCAGGTGCTCTTGTTTTTTATGTCCCAACTCCTGCTGCATCTTCTTGGCCAACTTTTGACTGCTGAGAATACTTTCCATTTCAAGGGTCTCATGTTTGTGAATACGATGACCCAGCTCAATCATAGCTTGTAATTCTATGGCCTTAACACGCCCAATACCAGATAGACTCTGCAACTCCTGCAGGGTCATTTTTTTCAAATCCGTTAGACTTGAAAGATTGCTCAAGACTTTCTGGGCAATTTCAAAAACGCTAGCCTGACGTGTTCCTGTCCTGAGTAAAATAGCTAGCAACTCTTGGTTACTGAGCGCTTCTACTCCTTCCTTGGCCAGTCTTTCTCTTGGTAATAGTGAATCTTCTTGGAATGAAATACTATACATAAAAATCCTCCTCACTTTATTATTCGTGAGAAGGATGGAAAATTAGGTTTTTTTCTCAATTGGGGCTACACTAGCCAAAAGTTTTTTCAAACCAACTTCTGGGAAATTGATTTTCAATTCCTGCGTAGCACCGCTACCTGAAACTTCCAGAACAGTTCCCTCTCCCCACTTCTTGTGGAGGGCAATGTCACCAATGGACCAACTTGCCTCGCCAGACGCTGATTTTGCTCCAGCTGTAAATTGACCAAATGGGAGACCGCTTGACTGGATAGATTTTGGGGCAGCACTGCGTTTACGGTCTTGAAGTGCTTGCGCAAGACTCATACCTTGACCGAAGGCAAGACCACCACTGCTATAAGTTGCTTTAAAACTTGTATTTGCAGGACGGGCCAGACCTTGATACTCAAGCAAATCTGAACTGATTTCGTTAATAAAACGAGTCGGACGGTTGTAGCTGGTACGACCAAAAAGCAGGCGCGAATTAGCATTGGTCAGATAGAGTATTTTCTCTGCACGCGTAATTCCTACATATGCCAGACGGCGTTCTTCTTCCAATTCATCTGGATCCTCAGCTGCACGACTAAGCGGGAAGACATTTTCTTCCATCCCAATCAAAAAGACAACTGGAAACTCGAGACCTTTTGCAGCATGCAGAGTCATTAGGGTAACTTCTGATGCCTCCTGACTACCTGAATCTGTGTCAGCAATCAAGGCCAGGTCATTTAAGAAACGACTTAATTTGTCCAGACCAGTTTCCTCTTCTGGTCCATCAGAGGTATCATCAAAGTTTTTTGTAACAGATAGGAATTCTTCAATATTTTCAACCCTAGCCTTGCTTTCCAGAGTCGCTTGGGCATTAAGAATATCAACGTAACCTGTTTTTTCTAGAACCGACTCAACCAACTCAGTAATGCTTAACTGGTCCAGTTGGTCACGCAGATCCAGAATCATATTTGCAAAATCCCAAATTGACTGGGCTGCTTTACCTTTGATACCAGATAACATGATATTGGCTGAAGCATCTAGCATGGACATGTCTTGCATAGTAGCAAAGTCACGAATTTTCTCAACAGTACCTGGACCAATTCCGCGTTTTGGTTCGTTGATAATACGCTCAAAACTGATATTGTCACTCAAATTGGCAATAAGATTGAGGTAAGCGATAATATCACGGATTTCCTTACGGCTGTAGAACTTGGTTCCACCAACCATGGTATAAGGGATGTTTGACTTGAGCAGGGCTTCCTCAATAGTACGAGACTGGGCGTTTGTACGATAGAGAACAGCAAAATCCTTGTGAAGGAAGTTTTGACTGCGACCAAGTTCATCAATAGTTTTGGCTACAAATACAGCCTCATCTAGCTCATCATTGGCACGATAGTATACAATTTGCTCCCCATCAGCGTTCTGGGTCCAGAGATTTTTAGGGCGACGGTTTTTATTGTTTTTAATAACTTCATTGGCTGCTTGAAGAATAGTCTTCGTAGAGCGATAATTTTCTTCTAACAAAACAACCTTGGCTTGAGGATAATCTTTCTCGAAATCCAAGATATTCTGCATATCAGCACCACGCCAACCGTAAATCGACTGGTCCGCATCCCCAACCACACAGATGTTTTTAAAGCGTGAAGCCAAGAGTTTGACTAGTTGGTACTGGGCATGGTTGGTATCTTGGTACTCGTCAACGTGGATGTATTGAAACTTCTGTTGATAGTAAGTCAAAACATCAGGATTTTGATCAAAGAGACGCAGGGTCAACATAATCAAATCATCAAAGTCAACCGACTCCGACTGACGAAGCTCTTTTTGATAAGCAGTATAGCACTGGGCCACGATTTGCGTATACATATCGCCAGCTTGGGCAGCATAGGCAACATCATCAATCAAATCATTCTTAGCATTTGAAATAGTCCCTAAAATAGTTCGTTCATTCCATTTTTTAGGGTCCAAGTTCAACTGCTTGAGAATGCGTTTCATGAGCGTTCGCTGCTCCCCTGGATCTACAATAGTAAAATTACGGTTGTAGCCAATATGGTCCGCATCACGACGCAAAATACGAACACACATGGAGTGGAAGGTCGCAATCAGACAGTCCTGAGTGGCTGGATTGAGGCTATAAGCACGCTCCTTCATCTCACGCGCAGCCTTGTTGGTAAAGGTAATGGCCAAGATATTCCAAGGATTGACCAGCTTTTCATCAATCAAATAAGCGATACGGTGGGTCAAAACACGGGTCTTCCCAGAACCAGCCCCCGCCATGATCAACAGGGGACCTTCTGTCGTTTGTACCGCCTCAGCCTGACGGTCATTCATTCCATTCAATAATGTGTTCATCTTCTCTTCCTTACTCTTGAAGTCAATATTTCTATTATATCAGAATTCAGGGAAAATATCTTTACCTAGACTGGCTACGTGTAGAAGACAACTCCTTATATCTAGATAAAAAATGAGCTTGGATTAAAATCTCCAAACTCATTTAAAGTCAACTTCAATATACTAGAACAATCCCAGAACTGTTCCATCACTTTCAACATCCATGTTGAGAGCTGCTGGTCGTTTTGGAAGTCCTGGCATGGTCATGACATCACCAGTTAAGGCAACGATGAAACCTGCACCTAATTTTGGTACCAATTCACGAATGGTAATTTCAAAGTTTTCAGGTGCTCCAAGTGCATTTGGATTATCTGAAAAACTATATTGAGTTTTAGCCATACAGATTGGTAATTTGTCCCAACCATTTTGAACAATTTGAGCGATTTGCGTTTGAGCTTTCTTCTCAAAGTTTACTTTGCTACCACGGTAGATTTCAGTAACAATCTTTTCAATCTTTTCTTGGACGGAAAGGTCATTATCATACAAACGTTTGTAGTTAGCTGGATTTTCAGCGATAGTCTTAACAACTGTTTCGGCAAGTGCTACTCCACCTTCTGCGCCATCAGCCCAAACACTTGCTAACTCAACTGGCACATCAATTGAAGCACAAAGTTCTTTCAAGGCTGCAATTTCAGCTTCTGTATCAGATACAAATTCGTTAATAGCGATAACTGCTGGAATACCGAACTTACGAATATTTTCAACGTGGCGTTTCAAGTTAGCAAAACCGGCACGAACCGCCTCCACATTTTCCTCTGTCAAAGCGTCTTTAGCCACACCACCATTCATCTTAAGGGCACGAAGGGTTGCAACAATAACTACAGCATCTGGAGATGTTGGTAAGTTTGGTGTCTTAATATCAAGGAATTTCTCAGCACCAAGGTCTGCACCAAAACCAGCTTCAGTAACTGTGTAATCAGCCAAGTGAAGGGCTGTGCTTGTTGCTAAGACTGAATTACATCCATGAGCAATATTGGCAAATGGACCACCGTGTACAAAGGCAGGTGTACCGTAAATTGTCTGAACCAAGTTTGGCTTAATCGCATCCTTCAAAATCAAAGCCAAGGCACCTTCAACCTGCAAATCACCAACAGAAACTGGAGTACGGTCATAGCGATATCCGATAACAATATTAGCCAAACGGCGTTTCAAGTCTTCAATATCAGTCGCTAAGCAAAGAATCGCCATGATTTCGGAAGCAACGGTAATGTCAAAGCCATCCTCACGTGGAATACCATTTAGAGGACCACCAAGTCCAACAGTCACATGGCGAAGAGCTCGGTCATTCAAGTCCACAACACGTTTCCAGAGGATACGACGTTGGTCAATTCCTAGCTCATTTCCTTGGTGCAAGTGGTTGTCAATCAGGGCAGAAAGCGCATTGTTGGCAGTTGTAATGGCATGCATGTCCCCAGTAAAGTGAAGGTTGATGTCTTCCATTGGTAACACTTGAGCATAACCACCACCAGCGGCACCGCCCTTAATCCCCATTACTGGACCAAGAGATGGTTCGCGAATAGCAATCATGGTTTTCTTGCCAATCTTGTTCAAGGCATCCGCAAGACCAATGGTAATGGTTGATTTTCCTTCACCTGCAGGTGTTGGGTTGATGGCAGTAACCAGAATCAATTTTCCAACTGGATTACTCTCAACTGCACGAATCTTATCAAAGCTGAGCTTAGCCTTGTACTTTCCGTATAACTCCAAATCGTCGTAAGAAATACCAAGTTTCTCTACAACATCAACGATTGGCTTCAACTCAATACTCTGTGCGATTTCAATATCTGTTTTCATTCAAAACTCCTCTAACCTCTTATATGATAATTCATTATAACACAAAACAAGATTTTTAACATCCTTAAACTCTCTAAACGTTCGTAAATATCCCTAATTATTAAGGTTTTTAGAGTCCTTTCTTAAATTTTATATGGCTTTATAGTTTGAAACTATATTCTTTCCTTTTACCAAAATTTTATCACTTTCATTTTACTTACCGTTTATTTTTGTGTACAATAGTGCTATGAAAATTTTAGTTACATCGGGCGGTACCAGTGAATCTATAGATAGCGTCCGCTCTATCACTAACCATTCTACAGGTCGCTTGGGGAAAATCATCACAGAAACCTTGCTGGCTGCAGGGCATGAAGTTTGTTTAATGACGACAAAACGAGCTATGAAGCCAAAACCTCATCCTAACCTAAGTATTCGAGAAATTAACAATACCAAGGACCTTCTACTAGAAATGCAAGAACGTGTTCAGGATTATCAAGTCTTGATTCACTCAATGGCGGTATCCGACTACACTCCTGTTTATATGACGGGGTTGGAAGAAGTTCAGGCTAGCTCCAATCTAGAAGAATTTTTAAGCAAGCAGAATCATCAAGCCAAGATTTCTTCAACCGATGATATTCAAGTTTTGTTCCTTAAAAAGACACCAAAAATCATCTCTCTAGTCAAGGAATGGAATCCTGCTATTCATCTGATTGGCTTCAAACTGCTGGTTGATGTCTCTGAAGATTATCTTATCGAGATTGCCCGAAAAAGTCTTATCAAGAACCAAGCAGACTTAATCATTGCAAATGACCTGACTCAAATTTCATCAAATCAGCACCGAGCAATCTTTGTTGAGAAAGATCAGCTTCAAACAGTTCAGACTAAAGAAGAAATTGCAGAACTCCTCCTTGAAAAAATTCAAGCCTATCATTCATAGAAAGGAAAACTATGGCACATATTCTCTTGGCTGTAACGGGTTCAATCGCCTCTTACAAGTCGGCTGATTTAGTCAGTTCCCTAAAAAAACAAGGTCATCAAGTCACTGTCTTAATGACCCAAGCTGCTACAGAGTTTATCCAACCTTTGACACTACAGGTACTCTCACAGAATTCCATCCACCTGGATGTCATGAAGGAACCCTATCCTGATCAGGTTAATCATATTGAACTTGGCAAAAAAGCAGATTTATTTATCGTGGCCCCTGCAACTGCTAATACTATTGCAAAACTAGCCCATGGCTTTGCTGACAATATGGTGACCAGTACAGCTTTAGCATTGCCAAGTCATATTCCTAAACTCATAGCACCTGCTATGAATACAAAAATGTATGACCATCCAGCAACTCAGGCTAATCTAAAAACATTAGAAAGCTACGGCTATCAGCTGATTGCTCCAAAGGAATCCCTACTAGCTTGTGGAGACCACGGACGAGGAGCTTTAGCCGACCTCACAATTATTTTAGAAAGAATAAAGGAAACCCTCAATGAACAAACGCTCTAATATTGCACCCATTGCTATCTTTTTTGCAACTATGCTCGTGATTCACTTTCTAAGCTCACTTATCTTTAACCTTTTCCCATTCCCAATCAAACCGACCATTGTTCATATTCCTGTCATTATTGCCAGCATTATCTACGGTCCACGAGTTGGGGTTACACTTGGATTTTTAATGGGATTACTTAGCTTGACCGTTAACACGATTACGATTCTACCAACAAGCTACCTCTTCTCACCATTCGTCCCAAACGGGAACATCTACTCAGCTATCATTGCTATCGTCCCACGTATTTTGATTGGTTTAACTCCTTATCTAGTCTATAAACTAATGAAAAACAAGACTGGTCTGATTTTAGCTGGTGCCCTTGGTTCACTTACCAACACAGTCTTTGTCCTTGGTGGAATTTTCTACCTTTTTGGAAATGTCTTTGATGGTAATATCCAAAAACTCCTAGCAACCGTTATCTCAACAAATTCGATTGCCGAATTAGTCATTTCCGCAATTCTTACTCTAGCTATTGTTCCACGACTACAAACCTTGAAGAAATAAAAACAATCTCCGCTTTCATACTTGAAGGTGGAGATTTTGCTCTATATCATTACTATTATTAGTGAAATCTTTACCAATATTTAATTTAAAATGACCTATAAACTCAAGTAAATCCTTGCTTTATTGTCTTGTTTATTGTACTATACTAGTGTATATACAGACAAAAAGGAGATTCTTATGAATACACGGAAAAAGACACAATTTATGACAATGACTGCCCTTTTAACGGCTATTGCGATTTTGATTCCAATTGTTATGCCTTTTAAAATTGTCATTCCACCTGCTTCTTACACTTTGGGGAGCCATATCGCTATTTTTATCGCCATGTTCTTATCGCCCTTGATGGCAGTTTTTGTCATCCTATCCTCAAGTTTTGGATTTTTGATGGCTGGCTATCCCATGGTTATCGTTTTTAGAGCTTTTTCTCATATCGTTTTTGGTACCCTAGGAGCTCTTTACCTACGAAAATTCCCCGATACCCTAGATAAACCAAAATCTTCCTGGATTTTCAACTTTGTGTTAGCTGTCGTTCATGCCCTTGCTGAAGTATTAGCCTGTGTCGTTTTTTACGCCACTTCCGGTACTAATGTAGAAAATATGTTTTATGTTCTCTTTGTACTAGTTGGATTTGGCACAATTATCCATAGTATGGTAGACTATACGTTAGCACTAGCTGTCTATAAAGTGCTTCGAAAACGCCGTTAAAAGGAAAAGCTATGACAAAAGAACGCAAACAAGCTCTGCTCCAACTCTTGAAAGAAGCTCCTAAAGCCCTTAATGGCCAAAGTTTGGCAGAACATTTTCACGTCACACGTCAGGTCATTGTGCAGGACATTGCAATTTTGAGAGCCGATGGCTCTCCTATCCTATCCACTAATCGTGGCTACATCTATAAGCAAATTGATACCAATCCTTATGTTCACAAACTATTCAAAGTGAAACATGAAGTTGAAGAAATTGGTCAGGAACTCCTTGCTATTGTAGATAATGGAGGGCGTGTTCAAAATACCTTGATTGACCATCCAGTTTATGGAGAAATTGAAACCTTGCTTAAACTGTCTTGCCGCCGAGACGTTCAACATTTTCTAGAACAAGTCGAGCATTCTGATTTTAAACCTTTATCTGAATTGACAGATGGTATCCATTACCACCTAGTCGAAGCCGAAACACAACAAGACCTCCACTATATCGAGGAGGCCTTGGATCAGCTCGGTTATTTAGTAAAAGACTAGAAAATTTTCTTTTCCCAATCGTCTTCTGTACGGCGAGGGTAGAAAAATTCAGATTTGTCCGGAGCTTCCATCATCTCCATCAAAGGTAGCATATCATAGGCCAGATCCAAGTTTGGAATCTGGTCTTTTTGCACCCAAGAAACTTCTCCTTCATCTGAAGAGCGAAGGCTACCAGAGAACTCAGTCGCCTTATAACAAATGACAATATAGCGCCCACCTGTATCTAGTGGCCAATTCTTAATGCCTACCAGTTGAGGATTTTGGATAGTCAATCCTGTTTCTTCATAGATTTCACGAATGACAGACTCTGCGAAAGACTCGCCATTTTCTACATGACCTCCTGGAAAGGCATAACCTGACCATCGATTGTTTTCAGGAGAGCGATACTGCATAACCACGCGCTGAGTTTCGAGGTCTTCAATCAGACAAATATTTGTTAAAATCGTTAACTGGGAACGGGACATAAATTTACTCACTTTCTAATTTATTAAATTTTTAGACTTGGTACCAGTACCATTAGCTTCTACTTTTTAAAATTATTTAGAATAGAATACCATCCGTTTTTCCTTTATGGGCTTTCCAAGTTCAAGCATCTTTTCTTGTCCATCAAAAGTAAAGCCCATTTTTTGATAGAAAGCAATGGCGCGCTTATTATCTTTCAATACCCATAAGAAAATTTCAGAAAAATGATCAAGAGCAATCAAAGCTGCTTTCATTAACTTTTGTGCGATACCTTTTCCATAATAGTCTTTTAAAACATATAAAGCAATAATTTCACCAGCTTGAATAGTCTCATCACGAAAGTTGCCATAACTTACAAAACCAACTACCTTCACACCATCCATCGCAATCAATGTATTTTCTGGATACTTTTGACTAAAGAGTCGACACCTTTCTAATGTCATCGTCTCCTGAAATTCTGCAGGTGAAAGCTCGTCATAAGCTTCTCTCCACGTTTGCCAGTGAACGAAGGATTTACCTTCTATTTCTTCAGGAGTTTCCATTGATTTGATAATAACCGTCATTTATTTTCTTCTCCTTAATCCAACACCCTGACTTCCTTTGCTACTTTTTGTAGAAATTTTTGTCTTATTGAACTTGTATTCACTTCACGGCCTAACTCTCCTAAAATCGAAACCCTCTTTGTTTTTATGCCACAATGATTCAATACAGCATTCTTTAATACTGATATTCCATAACTGTCTGGAATGTTAATCGGACCAGAAAATACTTTGTACCACCAAGTTGGTGCCATAGATGTTGCATAGATACTAGCTGTTTTTCCTTTTAGTAATTTTTTGAACTGTTTACCTCTCAAGTAGTTCAAAATAAAGCTTCCTCGATTATTTGCGGAGTATGCAATGCCTGGCGTAAAAACACGATCAATCCAGCCCTTCAATAGACTAGGCATACTACTCCACCAAATAGGATAAACAAAAATGAAATGATCTGCCCACTGGATTAATGATTGTGAGCGTAGAATAAACGGATCGTCCTCCATTCTTTGTCGATAACCATAACGTAAAACAGGATCAAACTCTTCTGCATTAAGATTAATCATTTCAAGTTCATGTCTATTTGAGTCTATGTTTTCTACAATCGTTTGAAAAATTGCTTGGCAGTAACTTTCTTTATCAGGATGTCCATTGATAACTAAAATATTCATAAAATTCCCCTAATCCAACGCCTTGACTTCTAGCATCATATCGCGGATCTGAGCTGCTAGTTCAAAGTCAAGCACTTCGACGGCTTCTTGCATTTGTTTTTCTAATTTTTTGACAAGTTCCTTACGTTCTTGTTTGTTGAGGCTGTTGATGTCAACTTCCTTGTCTTCTTCCTTAGCAACTGCCTTGGTCACAGCAATCAGGTCACGGATTTCTTTCTTGATTGTCTGAGGCACAATACCGTGTTCTTCATTATAGGCCATCTGGATTTTGCGACGGCGAGCAGTTTCATCGATAGCACGTTGCATAGACTGGGTAACTGTGTCAGCGTACATGATGACATGGCCTTCGCTATTACGGGCAGCGCGGCCAATGGTTTGGATGAGTCCACGTTCGTTACGAAGGAAACCTTCCTTGTCAGCATCGAGAATAGCTACTAGGCTCACTTCAGGAACGTCAATCCCTTCACGAAGGAGGTTGATTCCGACCAAGACATCAAAGACACCCAAGCGCAGGTCACGGATAATCTCCGTCCGTTCCAAGGTCTTGATATCCGAGTGCATGTACTTGACCTTGATACCCATTTCCTTGAAGTAGTCGGTTAAGTCCTCTGCCATTTTCTTGGTCAAGGTTGTGATAAAGGTTCGTTCATTCTTTTCAACACGGGCATTGATTTCACCTAAGAGGTCATCAATCTGTCCCATGGTCGGACGTACTTCCACCTCAGGATCCAAAAGCCCTGTCGGACGAATGATTTGCTCAATCACTGTCTCAGTCTGTTCATTTTCATAGTCACCAGGTGTCGCTGAAACGTAAACAATCTGGTGCACATGACTTTCAAACTCCTCACGACGGAGAGGACGATTGTCAAGAGCAGACGGCAAACGGAAACCATAATTAACCAGCATTTCCTTACGAGAGCGGTCTCCATTGTACATGCCCTTGATCTGCCCCATGGTCATGTGGCTCTCATCAATCATAATCAAGAAATCATCTGGGAAGAAATCGAGAAGCGTATAAGGTGGCTCACCTTCGCTACGTCCATCCATGTGGCGTGAGTAGTTTTCAACCCCGTTGGTATAGCCCATCTCACGCAGCATTTCGATATCATATTCTGTCCGCTGTTTCAAACGCTGGGCTTCAAGCAGTTTGCCTTCCTTCTCAAAGACAGCTAGTTGCTCTTCCAACTCGGCCTGAATCTTGGCAATGGCAACTTCCATGTGGTCGTCATTGGTCACAAAGTGAGTAGCTGGGAAAATAGCCAAATGATCGACTTCTCCCAACACCTGACCTGTCAGAGCCTCAACTTCACGAATACGGTCAATTTCGTCTCCGAAGAACTCTACTCGAAAAGCGTGTTCATCGCGGGAAGCTGGGAAAATCTCCACCACATCCCCACGCACACGAAATCTGCCCCGTTGGAAATCAATATCGTTGCGCTCAAACTGGATATCCACCAAGTCATTCAAGAGTTTATCACGAGAAATTTCAAGACCTGGACGGAGACTAACGACACTATCTGCGTATTCCTTGGGCGAACCCAAACCATAAATACAAGAGACAGAGGCTACGACAATGACATCATTACGCTCCAAAAGAGCCGAAGTCGCTGAGTGGCGAAGCTTGTCAATCTCATCGTTGACAGAACTGTCCTTTTCAATATAGGTGTCGCTAGAAGGGACATAAGCTTCTGGCTGGTAATAATCATAGTAAGACACAAAGTACTCAACAGCATTTTCAGGGAAAAATTCCTTGAACTCTCCATAGAGCTGTCCTGCCAGAGTCTTATTGTGGGCGATGACCAGAGTTGGTTTATTGACTTTGGAAATGACCTGACTCATGGTATAGGTCTTCCCTGTTCCAGTCGCCCCCATCAGAATCTGAGCTTTTTCTCCACCCTCAATGTTATCTACCAACTGCTCGATAGCTTGTGGTTGGTCTCCTGAAGGTTGATATTTTGATACTAGTTTAAATTGATTATCTGTAATGCGATTGATCATAAGAATCCTCTCTCCATATGCTATTCCTATTTTAGCATACTTACAGCATTTTCACGAAGAAAAGGACGGACAGAAGTCACATCCTTTCATTTTCTTTCTTTAATTGATAAACGAGATAGACAATCAGCAGTAACAATACCAGACTTGTCATGATAGAACCTTCTATACCAAAAGAACCACCTGATAGCCAATCTTGATTGCCTTGTGGTAAAAAGGTCATCAGAGAGGTTCCTGATGGTTGACCACTAACTAAAATCCCAAAAAGATTGCCTTGAGCAAAATTCCAAGCCCCATGAATACCTGCAACACCCCAAACTGTATCGGTTTTGAGAAGATAAAGAGCCATAGCAACTCCGAATAAGAAGAGATTCACTAGAGATAGAGGTGTTAAACCAGAATTCCCCATATGAAGCAGGGTAAAAAATATGCTAGATATGACAACAGCAAGTTTTAGATTGGTTCTTGAGGCCAATTGTGGAAGAAGCCATGCACGGGACACCACTTCTTCTGCTGTCCCCTGTAAAATCCAAAATGGGATAGTAAAGACAACAAAGGAAATGGAATAAGGATTCAAGTGAATGGACTCCAAACGATATTGCCCAAAAGCTACTAAACCTAACAAAGTCAGAAGAAAAAGTACCAGACCCAGACCAAATCCTTTCAGAAGATTGACGAGAAAATTCTCTCTATAAAATCCTAAAGTTCGAATAGGCCTTTTCTCAACTTTTCTAGTCCATCTGAATACAGTGTTAAGAACAAAACCAAAGGACAGCAATTCTAAAATTAAACGAAAGTCACTTGTTTTATCCGTCAAGCTCGCCAGCAAGTTTTGGAAGTAGCTTGCAAGATTTTGACCAACCTCTCCAAAATTTCTAGCAAGGCCGACGAGAGCTAACAAACTAATACCATACAAAGTATATGCAACAAACTCTCCTACAAAGACAAAACCAAAGGCTAACAAGGGGCTTGTGTAAATATATAAACTCATTTTTGAATCTTGGAAGTCTTTAAATATTCTTTTGTCCTTCATATCTCTGTCCTCTTTTCTTCTATATATACTATTATTATAGCACTTAATAGTAGCAATTCAAGAAAGAAAATAAAAAACGATGTTACATTTTCTAACACAAAAATATAAAAAATTTGCCTTTTTTTACTTTTTCTGATATAATGGGAAAATATTCGGAAAAGGAGACTAAAAATGAAGAAAAAATTTCTAGCATTTTTGCTAATTTTATTCCCAATTTTCTCATTAGGTATTGCGAAAGCTGAGACGATTAAGATTGTGTCTGATACCGCCTATGCACCTTTTGAGTTTAAAGATTCAGATCAAACTTATAAAGGAATTGATGTTGACATTATCAACAAAGTCGCTGAGATTAAAGGATGGAACATTCAGATGTCCTATCCTGGATTTGACGCAGCGGTAAATGCGGTTCAAGCTGGTCAAGCTGACGCTATCATGGCTGGAATGACAAAAACTGCAGAACGTGAAAAAGTTTTCACCATGTCTGATACTTACTATGATACAAAAGTTGTCATTGCAACTACAAAGTCACACAAGATTAGTCAGTATGACCAATTAAAAGGTAAAACTGTTGGTGTTAAAAACGGAACAGCCGCTCAACGTTTCCTTGAAAGCATTAAGGACAAATACGGCTTTACTATTAAAACATTTGATACTGGTGATTTGATGAACAACAGCTTGAGTGCTGGTGCCATCGATGCCATGATGGATGACAAACCTGTTATTGAATATGCCATTAACCAAGGCCAAGATCTCCATATTGAAATGGATGGGGAAGCTGTAGGTAGTTTTGCTTTCGGTGTAAAAAAAGGAAGCAAATACGAACACTTGGTTACTGAATTTAACCAAGCCTTGGCTGAAATGAAAAAAGATGGTAGTCTTGATAAAATCATCAAGAAATGGACTGCTTCATCTTCTTCATCAGTGCCAACTACAACGACTGCAGCTGGTCTAAAAGCAACTCCTGTTAAAGCTAAATACATCATTGCCAGCGATTCTTCTTTTGCACCTTTTGTTTTCCAAAATTCAAGCAACCAATTTACTGGTATTGATATGGACTTGATTAAGGCAATCGCTAAAGACCAAGGTTTCGAAATTGAAATTACCAACCCAGGTTTCGATGCAGCTATCAGTGCTGTCCAAGCTGGTCAAGCAGATGGTATCATTGCTGGTATGTCTGTCACAGATGCTCGTAAGGCAACTTTTGACTTTTCAGAATCCTACTACACTGCCAATACTATCCTTGGTGTCAAGGAATCAAGTGCCATTGCTTCTTATGAAGATTTGAAAGGGAAGACAGTCGGTGTTAAAAACGGAACTGCTTCTCAAACCTTCCTAACAGAAAATCAAAGCAAATATGGTTACAAAATCAAAACCTTCGCTGATGGTTCGTCAATGTATGACAGTTTAAACACTGGTGCCATCGATGCCGTTATGGATGATGAGCCTGTTCTCAAATATTCTATCAGCCAAGGACAAAAATTGAAAACACCAATCGCTGGAACTCCAATCGGTGAAACAGCCTTTGCCGTTAAAAAAGGAGCAAATCCAGAATTGATTGAAATGTTCAACAACGGACTTGCAAACCTCAAAGCAAACGGTGAATTCCAAAAGATTCTTGATAAATACCTAGCTAGCGAGTCTTCATCTGCTTCAACAAGCACTGTTGACGAAACAACTATCTGGGGCTTACTTCAAAACAACTACAAACAACTCCTTAGCGGGCTTGGTATCACTCTTGCTCTAGCTCTTATCTCATTTGCTATTGCCATTGTTATCGGGATTATCTTCGGTATGTTTAGTGTTAGCCCATACAAATCTCTTCGTGTAATCTCTGAGATTTTCGTTGACGTTATCCGTGGTATTCCTTTGATGATTCTTGCAGCCTTCATCTTCTGGGGTATTCCAAACTTCATCGAGTCTATGACAGGGCAACAAAGTCCAATTAACGACTTCGTAGCTGGTACTATTGCCCTCTCACTCAATGCAGCAGCTTATATTGCTGAAATCGTTCGTGGTGGTATTCAAGCTGTTCCAGTTGGTCAAATGGAAGCCAGTCGAAGCTTGGGTATCTCTTATGGAAAAACCATGCGTAAGATTATCTTGCCACAAGCAACTAAATTGATGTTGCCAAACTTTGTCAACCAATTCGTTATCGCTCTTAAAGATACGACTATCGTATCTGCTATCGGTTTGGTGGAACTCTTCCAAACTGGTAAGATTATCATCGCACGTAACTACCAAAGTTTCAAGATGTATGCAATCCTTGCTATCTTCTATCTTGTAATTATCACACTTTTGACTAGACTAGCGAAACGCTTAGAAAAGAGGATTCGTTAATGGCAAAATTAAAAATTGATGTAAATGATTTACACAAACATTATGGAAAAAATGAGGTTTTAAAAGGAATCACGACTAAATTCTATGAAGGAGATGTTGTTTGTATCATCGGTCCTTCAGGTTCTGGTAAGTCAACCTTCCTCCGTAGCCTCAATCTTCTAGAAGAAGTTACTAGCGGTCATATCACTGTGAACGGTTATGACTTAACTGAAAAAACAACCAATGTTGACCACGTCCGTGAAAATATCGGAATGGTTTTCCAACACTTCAACCTCTTCCCACACATGTCTGTATTGGACAACATTACCTTTGCTCCTATTGAGCACAAATTGATGACTAAGGAAGAAGCTGAGAAATTGGGAATGGAGTTGCTTGACAAAGTTGGGCTAGCAGACAAAGCTAATGCTAACCCAGATAGCCTATCAGGTGGTCAAAAACAACGTGTGGCCATCGCTCGTGGACTAGCAATGAATCCAGACATCATGCTATTTGATGAACCAACTTCTGCCCTTGACCCTGAGATGGTTGGAGACGTACTAAACGTTATGAAAGAATTGGCTGAGCAAGGCATGACCATGATTATCGTAACCCATGAGATGGGATTTGCTCGTCAGGTTGCCAACCGCGTTATCTTTACTGCAGATGGTGAATTCCTTGAAGACGGAACACCTGATCAAATCTTTGATAACCCACAACACCCACGTCTGAAAGATTTCTTGGACAAGGTCTTAAACGTCTAAACTCAAACTGTAAGGATTTCCTTGCAGTTTTTTTCAATCTCGTATTGGATTTTTTGATTTTTCGGAAAATTATGTTAGAATTAAATTTATGAAATGAGATTTCCTCATACCTAGCAAGACTAGGAATAAAAATAGAAATTAGGTAGCTAGATGTCATCTAAGGTTATTGTTACAATTTTCGGTGCGAGTGGAGACCTGGCTAAACGCAAGCTCTACCCTTCCCTTTTTAGACTTTATAAATCCGGCAATCTTTCCAAGCACTTTGCAGTTATTGGAACTGCCCGTCGTCCTTGGAGCAAGGAATATTTTGAATCTGTTGTAGTCGAATCGATCCTTGATTTGGCAGATAGTACCGAACAGGCTCAAGAATTCGCTAGCCACTTCTACTATCAAAGTCATGATGTCAATGATACAGAACACTACATTGCTCTACGTCAATTGCAGGCTGAACTAAATGACAAGTACCAAGCTGAACACAACAAGCTCTTCTTCTTGTCTATGGCACCTCAGTTCTTTGGAACTATTGCCAAACACCTTAAGTCTGAAAACATTGTGGATGGTAAAGGTTTTGAACGCTTAATCGTTGAAAAACCATTTGGTACAGATTACGCAAGCGCAAGCAAGTTGAATGACGAGCTACTAGCAACATTTGACGAAGAACAAATTTTCCGTATCGACCATTATCTTGGTAAGGAAATGATCCAAAGCATTTTTGCAGTTCGCTTTGCAAACTTGATTTTTGAAAACGTTTGGAACAAGGATTTTATCGACAATGTTCAAATTACCTTTGCGGAGCGCTTAGGCGTAGAAGAACGTGGTGGCTATTATGATGAATCTGGTGCCCTCCGCGACATGGTACAAAACCACACTTTGCAACTGCTTTCCCTCCTTGCCATGGACAAGCCAGCGAGCTTCACTAAGGACGAGATACGTGCTGAGAAGATTAAGGTCTTTAAAAACCTCTATCATCCAACTGATGAAGAGCTTAAAGAACACTTTATCCGTGGTCAATACCGCTCTGGTAAGATTGATGGCATGAAATACATCTCTTATCGTAGCGAGCCAAATGTGAATCCAGAATCAACAACTGAAACCTTTGCATCTGGTGCCTTCTTTGTAGACAGCGATCGATTCCGTGGTGTTCCTTTCTTCTTCCGTACAGGTAAACGACTGACTGAAAAAGGAACTCATGTCAACATCGTCTTTAAACAAATGGACTCTATCTTTGGAGAACCACTTGCTCCTAACATTTTGACCATCTATATCCAACCAACAGAAGGCTTCTCTCTTAGCCTAAATGGGAAGCAAGTAGGAGAAGAATTCAACTTAGCTCCAAACTCACTTGATTACCGTACAGATGCGACCGCAACTGGTGCCTCTCCAGAACCATACGAGAAATTGATTTATGATGTCTTAAATAACAACTCAACTAACTTTAGCCACTGGGATGAAGTTGGTGCATCATGGAAGTTGATTGACCGTATCGAAGAGCTTTGGGCTGAAAATGGTGCCCCACTTCATGACTATAAAGCTGGAAGCATGGGACCTCAAGCTAGCTTTGACTTACTTGAAAAATTCGGTGCCAAATGGACTTGGCAACCAGATATCGCCTATCGTCAAGATGGTCGCTTAGAATAAAAAAAATCCTGCAAGTTTGTACCTTGCAGGATTTTTGCTTCTGATTAGATTAAGCCTTCCAAGAGACCCTTCATAAAGTTTTCTGAGTTAAACTCTCCAATATCATCGATTTTTTCACCAAAACCAATCAATTTTACAGGAATATTAAGTTCTTCACGGATGGCTAAAACAACACCACCTCGAGCAGTTCCATCAATCTTAGTCAAGACAATTCCTGTCAAAGGGGTAATTTTTGAAAATTCTTTGGCCTGTACCAGGGCATTTTGACCTGTTGATGCATCGAGTGCTAAGAAGGTTTCATGCGGTGCTTCTGGCACAACACGCTTAATGATACGGCCAATCTTCTCCAACTCAGCCATAAGATTATCCTTGTTTTGTAGACGACCAGCAGTATCAATCATGAGAATATCGATACCTTCAGCCACTGCACGTTCCATACCATCAAAGACAACGCTGGCTGGATCAGCTTTTTCAGGTCCAGTCACAACTGGAACGTCCACACGACGGCCCCATTCAGCTAGCTGGGCTACTGCCCCTGCACGGAAGGTATCTGCCGCAACCAACATGACCTTCTTACCAGCTTGCTTGTAGCGGTGGGCTAGTTTTCCGATAGAAGTTGTTTTCCCAACACCATTAACACCAACAAAGAGCATGACTGTCAAACCATCTTGGAAGTGGATACTTTCATCGTAGTTACCATCCTTTTCATAAAGCTCAACCAATTTCTCAATGATAACACGACGAAGTGCGTCCGGTTTCTTGGCGTTTTCAAGCTTGGCTTCGTAACGTAACTCCTCTGTTAAGTTAGAAGCGACTTGGACACCAACGTCACTCATGATTAGCAGTTCTTCCAGTTCTTCGAAGAATTCTTCGTCAACAGAGCGGAAATTGGCAAAGAAGGCGTTCAAACGGGCACCGAAGCCTGTACGAGTTTTCTTAAGACTACGGTCATATTTTTCCTGAACAGTTTCTTCTACTTGAGGTCTTTCTGGTTCAAGTACTTCAGAACTATTTTCTTCAAGAGCTTCTTCGTGTTCAGAATTCTCTTCCTTTGTGACTTCTTCTGAGTTTGGCAATTCTTCAACTTCTTCTTGATGAACCTCTACATCTGGTTCTGAATCCATACTTTCTTCAACTGTGTCTTGATTTTTCTCTTCTTGGAGCGCAACTTCTTCAGAACTTTCAATTTCTGCTTCTTCTTGAGAAACTTCCTCAGCTTCTGTAAGGGCAGGCTCCGTATCTTCAGACAAATCAAGATTTTCCAGAGCTTCTTTTACAACTTCTTCGATTTTAGGTTCTTCTTTTTTTCTGAATAGACGGTCAAATAATCCCATATCTTAGTTCTCCTTTAGCACATATTCTTCGATAGCCCAGGCAACAGCTTCCTCATCATTGGTCATTGGAGTTACCACATTTGCGACTGCCTTGACTTCAGGAACAGCGTTTTGCATGGCAACACCAAGCCCTGCCCATTCAATCATAGAAAGGTCATTGGCTTCATCACCACAGGCCATCACTTGGCTTTGATCAATTCCCAGATGACTGATTAGTTTTGCCAAACCTGTTGCTTTATGAACATTCTTTGGTGACCACTCTAGCAACATTTCTCGTGATTTAAAGATTTCATATTGGTCAAACAATTCCGGAGAAATCTTCTGAATAGCTGCATCCAAGGGTTCTTGAGCAAAGGCGGTCACGCATTTATTATAAGTCATTTGACTAGATAAGTCTGCAAAGTCCACTGGAACAAAAGTCAAAGCTGGATTAAATTTGGCATAAAGACTTTCTTGGTCGGATTGAATTTGATAAACAGTTCCTTCTGAGATGGCATCAAGAGGCAGTGATAATTTCTCTGTTTCTTCATACAAGCGTGCTACATCATCATATGAAAAGACTGTCTTATCAAGGATTTCACCTGTATTTTTCTGAACTAAACCACCATTAAAAGTAATCGTATACTCATCTTCCTGACCGTCAGTCCCTAGCTCATGGAGAAAGAAATCCATGGCTTTTAAGGGACGACCAGTTGTCAATACGACCTTGATACCACGATCACGCGCAGCTTTCAAGGTTGCCTTGGTGCGATCCGTCAACCTTTTATCAGTAGTCAGCAAGGTCCCGTCCAAGTCCAATGCAATCAATTTTATATCTGCCATTATAAGCCCTCCATATAAGCTATAACCGACTGGTCCTTATGGTGACCAATCACTGTCTCTGCTAATTCTAAAATTTCAGGTCGTGCATTTTCAGGAGCTACAGGATGTCCCACAACCTGCATCATATGCAAGTCATTTAGATTGTCTCCAAAAGCCATAACCTGATCCATTGTGATACCAAGTTTTTTAGCTAATTCAACAATGGCCACACCCTTATCGACATAGTCCAGAACAATATCAATGGATTCAAAGCCAGTTGTCATGGCCTTAACACCAGGGACATTTTCGTTTACCCAAGCTTCCCCAGCTTCTAGCGTTTCTTCTGTGAAGTTGGTTGTAAATTTGAAAATGTCATCTGTGATATCTTCTAAACTCGCTACTCTTTGGATATTTTCATTATAATGCTGGCTCTCTTTCAAATAGGTCTCATCAACCGTATCTAACACATAAGAACCCTTTTTTCCCGTCAAGAGCAGTTTATTGACATCTACATAAGGTGACGTTTTCAGCTTTTCAAAAGTCGTCAGATAAAAGTCACGAGACATGGTCGCTTCATACAAGTCCTGACCTCGATATTCTACCAAACTGCCATTTTCAGCGATAAAAATAATGTCATCACGAACATCAGCAAATAATTTTTCTAAGGATAGAAATCCGCGCCCTGAAGCTACCGCAAAGTAAATCCCTTTTTCCTTGTAGGAAGCCAAGATAGACTTGAGTCGGTCCATATCAAAGCATCCATTCCCATCTAGGAAGGTTCCGTCCATATCCGTTGCTACTAGTTTAATCATAAAATCTTTCTTACTCCGATTAGTAAATCTACCTCCTATTATACCATAGATAAGTAGAAAAAGGACTAGTCTATCAGCTTTGCTTCTCTTTTATCCTTCTCTACTAGCTAGTGCTGTTTCTATCTTTTAAAAAAGCTCGTAAAGTTAAAATCGTGCAACTTTTTTCAGATACTTTTAAAAGATTGATTTCCCTATATTTTTCCTTTATACTGGATAAAAAGGAGAATAGTATGTCAGAAACAAATCACGAAATTGATTCAAACTTTGCAGGGCGTTTAAATATACTGCGTGCGGGTGTTCTTGGTGCCAACGATGGAATTATTTCCATTGCTGGTGTGGTTATCGGGGTTGCCAGTGCTACAAGCAATATCTGGATTATCTTTTTATCAGGTTTTGCGGCTATCTTAGCTGGTGCCTTTTCAATGGCGGGTGGAGAATATGTATCCGTTTCAACTCAAAAAGATACCGAGGAAGCAGCCGTTGCGCGTGAGCAAGTCTTGCTAGACCAAGACATGGAGCTAGCTAAAAAGTCCCTCTATGCTGCCTATATTCAAAATGGTGAGTGTGAAACATCAGCACAACTTCTCACCAACAAAGCCTTTTTAAATAATCCGCTCAAGGCTTTGGTAGAGGAAAAATATGGGATTGAGTATGAAGAGTTTACCAATCCTTGGCATGCTGCTATCTCTAGCTTTATTTCTTTTTTCCTTGGTAGCTTACCACCCATGCTTTCAATTACCATTTTCCCAAGTGAATACCGCATTCCTGCTACTGTCCTTATCGTCGGTGTGGCCCTTCTTCTCACTGGTTACACTAGTGCCAAACTTGGAAAAGCCCCAACCAAAACGGCTATGATTCGGAACCTAGCTATTGGTCTCTTGACCATGGGAGTTACCTTCCTGCTCGGACAACTCTTCAGCATTTAGAAGACAAGAAATACCTCGATTTTGAAGTCGAGGTATCTTTTTTACATTTGCACAATCTTGCGATAACTTCTTGAAGTAATCATGAAAATCAGCACATAGGCGATGAGGAAGACAGCGCAGATAGACAAAGTCACTGTCAACATCATAGTCGCATCCAGTACACCAATCACTTTAAGAATCAGACTAAGCATATGGTAGGCAAAGGCTAGGTGTAGAAAGGCAAAGAGCAAAGGGAGGAAGAAAACAGTTAAAACCTGTTTGTTAATGGTTTGCTTGATTTGCTTTTGATCTAAACCGACTTTTTGCAAGATAATAAAGCGTTCACGGTCTTCATATCCTTCAGAAATTTGTTTGTAGTAGATGACCAGAACCGTTCCGACCATAAAGATAATAGATAGGAAAATACCAATAAAGAAGACACCTCCAAAGAGGACACTCATCTGAGCACTAGCATCTGCTAGATTATTACCATACACATAGCTACCTTCTGTGTTTAATTGAGCATTAAACTGATTGAGGTAGTTTTCATATTCTTCAGCGACCTTGAGTTGTTCTTCTTCGCTGACATTTACATTCATACCACCGTAAAACTGATTATAGATATCTGAATCTGGGAATTGGTCCAAAAAGGCTTGTAGATTAGGTACAACTAGATAATTGTAATCAGTAGTCAAAATATTAAACTGATTTGGGACATGGTTGACAATGAAATCTTTATTAAATTCTTCTTTTACAGAAAATTGATGATCGTTTAGAGTTAAGTTTTTCTGGCCTTTCAGTCCATCATTCTTAGCGAAGAGTCCGACCTCATTTCCTGATAGAGACAGTTTTTGACCAGTCATAGTTTCATAATCTTTTTGGTCAAATACCATAAAAACTGTTTTAGGTTGGACACGATTTTGTCCTTTTTCAAAAATGGTTAACTTGCTACCTTCTTGGTTTGCAACACCAAAGTAAGCGTAACGAAGAACTTCTTTTTCTTTGATATTATAACCTTTGTCACTTGCAAACTGGCTCAAAAGTTTGTCCAGGTCTTCTTTTTCAACATTTCGTCCATTAATCCCAAAATCATGAGGATTCATCACTTTTTTAAAGGATTCTGAGGCATTGAAAATGCTTGTCGCGGCTGACATGGTTACCAAAACCATTGTTGATAAAATTGCGATAGTTGCTAGTCCAACCGCATTTTTCTTCATACGGAAAATCAAGTTGGAAACAGAGATGAGGTTATTAGGTTGGTAATAGTATTTCTTGTTTTTCTTTAAGATTTGGAGGAAGACTGTAATCCCTGCATTAAACAATAGATAAGTACCAAATATAACCAGCAAAACAGCTAAGAAGAAGGTTGTTAGGGCTGTAAGGGGATCTTTTACGGTAAGGGAAAGATAATAGCCAATCCCTAAACTTATGGAACCAAGAATAGTTTGGAGAGGTAGGAAACGACCTCTTTTCTCTCCGCTTGCTTTCTCACGTGAGAGCTGGAGGGCATTCATACGGGCGATTCGAAGGGCATTCAGGAACATGAGGCCTAGGAAAATCAATCCAAAGACAACAAGTACTGCAATGACAACATTCATTTGGAAGGTAGCGACCAGCTCAACCTTCAATTTCATCAGTTTGAGCAAGAAAGCGAAAATTAACTTGTCGAACAAGGCTCCAATACCGATACCCGCTCCAACAGTTAGAATCCCAAATACCACTAACTCCTTAAAGGTCATACTGATTAGATGACGCTTCTCTAAGCCCAACATGCCATAAATTCCTAGTTCCTTAGAACGATTTTTCATGACAAAACTATTGGCATAGAGGACGATAATGGCTGACGCAAGGGTGACGACAAACATACCAAATCCAAGTGTAGCCTGAATCGTTGTCCCTCCACGAATTTCCGCAATCTTGGGATTGAAGGTTAGGGAATAAAAGAGATAGGTGACGGTGACTGCCAAGAGAACAGCCAGCGCAAAAGGATAGTAGAGTTTGCGGTTTTTAATCAAGTTCGATACCGCTAACTTATTGGTTAATCGAAACATACTAATTCACCTCGCTTGCCATGACAGTCAAGGTATCAGAGATCTCTTGGAACATCTGACGTTCTGTCTTCTCTCCACGGTAGATTTGATTGTAAAGAATGCCGTCTTTGATAAAGAGTACACGTTTGGCTCTGCTCGCTGCTGCTGTGGAGTGGGTTACCATGAGAATGGTTTGGCCACGCTCATTGATTTCATCAAAGACATCAAGTAAGGCTGCAGATGACTTGGAATCAAGAGCTCCTGTTGGCTCATCCGCAAGGAGAATTTCAGGTTCTGTGATGATGGCGCGGGCTACTGCTACACGCTGCTTCTGACCACCAGAAATCTCGTAAGGGTACTTCTCTTGCAATTGGTTGATACCTAGATTCTCAGCTGTCACCACCAATTTCTTCATCATCTCCGTAATAGGTCTTCTTGACAAGACAAGCGGAAGCAAGATATTATCCTTGACAGAAAGCGTATCTAGCAAGTTAAAGTCTTGGAAGACAAAGCCTAATTTTTCACGACGGAAGCTAGAAGCCTGTGAATTTTTAATGGTTGCTGTGTCTGTTCCATTAAGATAAACCTGACCGCGTGTTGGTTTATCCAGCATAGCTAGAATATTGAGAAGAGTGGATTTACCAGAACCAGACTCACCCATGATGGCAACGTAGTCACCCTTTTCCACGGTAAAGTGAATATCCTTGAGGGCTTCTACTTGGTTGCCCTGAAAACGAGTTTTATAAATTTTTTGAACGTGTTTTACATCTAAAAGTGTCATGAGAATCTCCTTTCTTAATATCCCATCAAATGAAATGTCTCTTGCATCATAGCGCATCCCAGCTGAACGCGCTCGATATCTTTGTGGCTTGGTTTTCTTGTTTTCTTATGTAAGATTTGTTTCATGATGTTACTCCTTTGTTCTTTATGAGTCTAGTTTACATCAAAAAAAGACCGCTTGCCATAACCTAACCTTACAAAAGAGACTTTAATCTTACATTTTTGTAAGATTGGGGGGAATTTAGCCATTTCATTAAAAATATTTTACCATAAAAAGAAAGCAAGAAGAAAACCCTTGCAGATACAAGGGTTCAGATTCGTAAATTGACAGCAACGGTCAATAATACATTCATAAACAGTTTGAAGATTCATTCTTTCGTTTGATTATAAATCTATGTCACTAGAACGATTTTCATCTAAACAAAAATCAGCTTTAATCAACAAAGTTAATTCTTTTAAATTCACAGCTTCACTTTGGTTAAGTCGGACAGCTTGATTCATTATTAAATCTTCATATAGATTTCGAACAAAGCGACCGTTAGAAAAATTGGTGAGATTACTTTCTAACTTTTCATTAAAATAATTTAATAATACTTCTTTCAGCTTGTCATCTATATGGTAGTCGTCTTTTCTTGCTAATGTTTCAAGAATACCTAACAATTCTGTAGAAGAATAATTTTCAAAATTAATAAAATAATTAAATCGAGATTTTAAACCAGGATTTGATTCAAAGAAATGGTTCATTGGTTCGGTATAACCAGCCACAATAACAATTAAATCATCTCGTGAATCTTCTAAAGCCTTTGTAAGTTCTGTTAAACATTCTCGCCCGTATGAATCAGTATTTTCATTTTCAGTAATACTATACGCCTCATCAATAAAGAGAACTCCACCTTTTGCCTTTTTTATGACATTTTTAACTTTCAGTGCAGTTTGTCCTTGGTAACCTGCAATTAAATCTGTTCTGGAGACTTCTAAAAAATGTCCTTTGGATAAAAGTCCCAGTTGGTAGTACATTCTTCCAATAATTCTAGCAACAGTTGTTTTTCCTGTTCCTGGATTTCCCATAAAAGCCATGTGTAAAGTTCTTTTAGGAATATTTAAACCAGACTCTTTCCTTTTTGACTGAACTTTTTGATAAATAATTAAACGACTAACTTCTTTTTTTACCTTCTCTAAACCTACTAACTGATTTAGTTCCACCAAAAGGTCGTCTAAAGATGATTTCTTTTGTTGACCCAACTCTTTTTCCAAAGTATCAAATAGGTAAGTATATCCAAGAAAGCTAGCTAGATTATCAGATAAATCCTTCAATAAAGATGTAAGCTTGTTTCGTTTGTTAGCTTGTTGTAATAAAAAAATAGATTTATACAATTCTGCTACTGACTTTGTATCAGTATGATTTGCTATAATATTATTTACTTTATCAAGATAATTATTTTCTTTTCCAAAATAGAAGTCTAATTTCTTTGCACTACAAATTAATTTATCTCGAGAAGTTGACATATCTTACCTCAATAACATGAAAAGCAAGGCAATCACTAACATACCAATAGAAATTCCAGAAACAATAAAGACTGTTAGAAGGCGATTTGAAATAAATTGAATTTGTTGTTTACTTTCATTTAATTCTCTCCTAAGTTGCTCAATTTCTCCAGTATTTGAAACTGGTTCTGAAGGAAGAGTACTTGCGAATTGTTCTAGATTTTCAAGTCTATCATTGAATTTAGAAAGCATTACTTCATGTTTTTCGATAGAGTTTTTGCTATTTTCTTCGTTAAGTTTCTCTTTGAACTGCTTAAGAGCTACTAGAGTTGCTTTCTGATTTTCAATCGTCTTTTGAAGACGTTCTTGTTCTCTTATAATTTTTTTATTTGTATGGTCAATTGCTGCAACTGAAGATAAAATTGCTTGAATATAATCTTTATCAAGAGCCTCCAAAGCTATATATACTTGACCAAATTCTTCTACCATCTTTTGTTGTCTCTCATAGAATTTTGAGAAATAATTTTGAATTTGCTCAACTAAGGTATTAAACTCATTTCCAGTCACTCCGTGTTCAGCAAATTCAAAACCAAAGAAATCTTCATGAGTTCTAACTCTATCAAAATAAAGTTCTTCTCCAATTTGCTCAGCAAATTCTTTTAGTTGTTCTTTAGCTTGGTCAAAATCATGTCTACTAATGTTTACATTAAACGAATCTTGTTCTTGCTCAAATACTTCTTGTTCCATATTTTTCTCCTTAATCTAATAATTCTTGTAATAAAGTATCAATCTCATCAAAGTCACTTTTATCGTCTCTTGTAGATTCTGCAAAAATATCTGACAGCTTTTCTTTCATCATTGAAGCAGCCATATCATGTCTTTCCTTAATAGTATTGATAACAGAATCTTTTTCAACTTGTAACTTTATACTCTTAACATCTAATAATTGATCTTGGATTACTAACATTTCATTATTTTGATCAATTTTCTTAGAATTTAGCTCGGAAATTTGTTTATTGACAATTTGCTGATCAATTATTTTTAGTACGAAAGCGCCAATAATTCCTGATAAAGTTGCTCCCATAAATGTTCCAATGACGCTACCGATTGTTCCCAAAAGTGGTATTGAAATAGCCAAAACTGGAAAACTTGCAGTGAGGGATGCTCCTAAAACTTCCCCAACTACAATTGCACCTGTAGCTGTTAAACCCGCAACAATAATTTTTCCAACCTCTAACATCATAATATCAAGGCTTTTATCTTTATTTTCAGGATTATTTATATAATCTATTGCTTCTTTCAAAGATTTCCAACCTTGGTGTATAAAGGTCCAAGCTTTAAGAACTGTATTAATTACAGGTCCAACTATTGCAGACGCAATCATTGTAACCAC
The DNA here is from genome assembly GCF_028156745.1 of Streptococcus gwangjuensis. Lineage (GTDB taxonomy): Bacteria > Bacillota > Bacilli > Lactobacillales > Streptococcaceae > Streptococcus > Streptococcus gwangjuense_A. The sequence continues at coordinate 35,390 of NZ_JAODJG010000038.1, read as the reverse complement.
AGATTTACCGACATTTAATACATGATTTGCTAAATTATTTACAAAAGAGATGATAGCCTCTTTTATTTTATCAATAAAAGTCGATAAGTTTCTTTCTGTATCTTTTAGCCAAGAGATAAATTTAGAAATCAATTCTCGCAAAAATTCTGATAATAACTGTAAAAGCGCTGCTTTCAAAGCTTTTCCGGAAATTTTTAACGCCTCATCACGACGTGATTTTTTACCAGATTTTATAGCTCGCTTCTCAGCCTCATCTCTCACTCTGTCGTATTCCGTGCGTGCCTCGTTATCTTTCTCTCTTAACTGTTTCTCTTCTTTTGAACTAATATTATGTACTTCTCTAGCATATTGTCCCTTAGAGTTTGGATTATCGAATAATTCTGATGTAGATAAATCTCCCTTCGCTTGATTAACTTCACTCCTAATTTCGTTAAGGTTAGCTTTACTATTTGCAAAAGCAATCTGCTCTTCTTTTGTCAAAAAAGCATTTGCTTTTGGATCACGTATAATCTCTCCAGCAGAAACTGTATGATCCATTTGGGTTCCTTTTTCTTTTGAACCTGTTGGTCTTCCGGTGTCAAATGGTTTTCTCGCTTCTTTGATTAAAGTATTTACAATTTTACCTGAACGAGTTGAGTGTGTTTGAATATTCCCTAAGTCGTCTTTAACAAAATTATTTTGCCAAGTGTCGTATCTTTCTTGATAATTAACATCTCTATTATGGGTTGCAAATTTCCCTTTTTCAAAATTTTCAGCAGTTTGTATATGTGCTTCTTTTCGTAAATCTAGGGTTTGTCCGTTGTTCTCTTTAATAAACTCATCACCAATTTGGGCAGCAAGTTGAAGTTGTACTTGCTCCCAGACTATATTCTCAATAGATTCTTGAAGGTATTCATTATTTTGTAATTTTTCCCTATCTAAATCAATTTTTTCTATATCTTTAATAAGATCTTTGAGATTATTTTCTAGAGAATTTTCTAAATTAAGCAATTCGTCGTATTTAATCTCAATATCTGATGATCGTAATGCGAGTAACTCATTTTCATTAGCCATAATCCATTTCCTGTCAAATTATTTTTATAAGCTTATTATACCATTTAGCCATAGATTCTGACAAGATGAAAAAAAGCCTTGTCTTCTATAATACAAAGCTTATTTTCTTATTTAACTCACCAAAACCATCCTTCATTATCGTCAATGGCTTTGGCTTCTTTGCGTTTTCGTGGGCCTGTTCCGTACATTTCTGCTTCGATTTCTTCCTTGGTAGGCATGATAGAAGCTAGGATGATATAGATAATCACGCCAAGTCCAAAGTTTGCAACTGTAAAAATGGCAAACAAGAAACGAACAAGGGTAACATCAAAGTTCCACTTGTCTGACAGACCTGCCAAAACTCCTGAAATCATGCGATTTCGTCTCATTTTATAAAATTTACTGTTCATGATTTTTCCTCTTTCTGCTAGGTTAGACATAGTATATCACGGGTAGGCTCGGCTTTCATCAGCCCTCAGGCTGATTTATTAGTAGCAATTTACCTCTACAAAGTCCACAGCGATAGCGTATAGTATCAATCCTTCGCTTGCGATGATAAGTTTGCCGGCAGGATTGGCAACGATAGAGCTTGAGTGGTTTAGAGTGGCTATTTGTCAAGGAGGGCACAAATCGTAATCCATCCACTGCTTTCAAAAGTTCCTTAAAATCCCGATCCTTGTGTTGATAGCCCTTCCCTTGAAAATAGAGGTGATAATGACAGAGTTCATGTCTGACAATTTTCCTAAAAATGTCTAAACCAAGTTCCTGATAAATCTTGGGATTAAAATCCAAATGCCCATTTTTGGGGAAAAATCGCCCACCTGTCGAACGTAGACGAGAATTCCACTGGGCTTGATGGATAAAAGGTCTGCCGAAGTCTTCTAGTGAAACCTGCTTAACGTAATCAGTTAGATTCATTTGGAGCTAGGAGCGACAGATTGACTTTTTCACGTTCAGTATCAATTTTCTTGACCCAAACGGTCACCAAATCTCCGACAGACACCACTTGGCTAGGATGTTTGATAAACTTGCGACTCATATGGGAAATATGAATCAAGCCGTCCTCATGAATTCCGATATCAACGAAGGCACCGAAATCAACGACGTTACGCACCACACCTTCTAGCTTCTGACCTACCACTAGGTCTTTGAGATCTAGGACATCTTGGCGAAGCACAGGTGCATCAAAGGAATCACGGAAATCTCGACCTGGTTTGAGAAGATCTGCAATGATATCTTTAAGAGTTTCTGGACCAAGGTCTAGCTCTTGCGCCATTTCCTTGACAGAAAGGGACTTAAGCTTATTTTGTGCTTCTTCGTTTAGGTCTTTAATATCCAAGCGTTTGAAGAGCTCCTTAACTGCAGTATAGTTTTCTGGGTGAACTCCTGTATTATCAAGGATATTGCTACTTTCAGGGATACGAAGGAAACCAGCCGCCTGCTCAAAGGCCTTGGCCCCCAGACGAGGAACTTTCTTGATTTGGGCGCGTGAAGTGATTTTTCCTTCTTCTTCACGGTATTTGACAATATTTTCAGAGATAGTTTTATTGAGTCCAGCTACGTGGGAAAGAAGAGCTGGGCTGGCCGTATTGACATTGACACCGACTTGGTTCACCACGGTATCCACGACAAAATCCAGACTTTCAGACAGCTTCTTCTGGCTGACATCGTGCTGGTACTGACCAACGCCAATTGACTTAGGATCGATTTTAACCAATTCGGCAAGGGGATCTTGCAAGCGACGTGCGATAGAAATAGCAGAGCGTTTTTCAACGGTTAGGTCTGGAAATTCCTGACGAGCAAGTTCACTGGCAGAGTATACAGAAGCACCACTTTCATTGACGATAACATAGCTGACTTCAGGGAAATCTTTAAGAACTTCCGCTACAAAAGCTTCACTTTCACGACTGGCAGTTCCATTTCCGATGGCAATGATCTCTACACCGTATTGACCAATCAAATCTGCCAAATCTTTCTTGGCTTCTTCGATTTGACGAGCTGATGCTGGTTTGACAGGATAAATGACCTGAGTTGTCAGCATTTTCCCTGTTGCATCCACGACAGCTAGCTTGGCACCTGTACGAAAGGCTGGGTCAAACCCAAGAACCACGCGCCCTTTCAGTGGAGCAACCAAGAGGAGATTGCGCAAATTGTCAGAAAAGAGTTGGATAGCTCCTTCTTCTGCCTTCTCGGTTAATTCTGTCCGAATACGTCGCTCGATAGATGGCAAGACCTTTTTCTTAACAGATTGCTGAACTACTTCATCTATGTAGGCATTTTTCACCTTGAAACGAGCAGCAAAGAAGTCAAAAATACGGTCCGTTGCATGTTCAAAACCGACCTTCAAGACACCTAGCTTCTCCCCACGATTGAGAGCCAATGTACGATAACCTTGCATATTTCCAACCGTCTCTGAAAAATCATAATAAATCTGAAAAACCTGCTTTTCATCAAGACTTTCATCCTTGACTTGAGAAGTGAGTTTAGAGTGTCTCAGCACCTCCTGATAAGTCATGGAACGCGAGGCCACATCTTCCGATAAGGCTTCAACCAAGATATCAACTGCACCAGCCAAGGCCTCCTTACCCGTCGCAAATCCTTCACAGACGAACTTTTCAGCTTCCTTCTCTAAGTCAGTTACATTCTGCAAAATCAAGCGAGCAAGAGGGAAGAGTCCGGCTTCACGGGCAATGGTTGCCTTGGTTCGACGTTTCTCCTTGTAAGGAAGATAGAGTTCTTCTACGTCTGCTAATTTTTCGGCAGTTAAGATAGCTTCTTCCAACTCCTTGGTCAGCTTGCCTTGCTCTTGAATCTTAGCCAAGACAGCTTCCTTACGGTCGTTTAGATTTGTCAGACTTTTATCCAAGTCAATAATAGCCTTAATTGCCACCTCATCCAGACTGCTAGTCATGTCCTTGCGATAACGCGCGATGAAGGGAATTGTCGCCCCTTCAGCTGTCAAACTTAGAACAGTATCAATTTGCTTTAAAGTCACTCCCAAATCCTGGGAGATTTTTTCATATTTTTTATCCATGAATCTATTATACCACAAGCTAATATTATTCAAATTATCTCCTACAATATTTAACAACAAGATGTGGGGAATAGATTTATATTCTATAGCGCAATAACTTGTACTTAGAGAGCATTACTTCCTTTTTTTAACCAAGCCATGACATCAAAATTATTTAATGGATCAGACATAATAGCCAGTTCTGGGACCCGTATAGTTGAGAAGGTTGCAATTTAATTCTAATAGTTTACAAAAGGATCAGTGATTAATTGCACTGTTTTTATTTTTTACAAAACGCTTTATAAAGCTATTTGTTGAAGTTAACGAATCAATTTTCAGTTCAAATAAAAACCGTAAGTCTGAGCCTGCGGTGAGTGTAATCTATTTTGAAATTTTAAATAAAAAAAGGAGCATTTAAGCCCCTCCTTTGAAATAACGGACACTTGGCTGGTCGGTGTACCCAGCATCTCAGATACCTTTTTCAAGGTGCGGCAGGAACCTTTCTGCCCTCAAATGTCTTTCGTTAATATTATTCTAGCACTATCTACTTTTTTTGTCAAGTTTTCTCAATCTACCAGACTTGATACGACTTTGTAACTTGAAATCTTGTAAGCGATACATGGTCGGAACATAAAAGAAATCTCCACTTTTATGTAACTTGATGGCAACAAGAACATTATCATCAAATCTTTTAACATATTCAAAACTAGCATCTTTCTCTCGTGGATTGACCCCAACGAAATCTGGATTACTTAGTATAAGTTCCAGGTCTTCAATATGATGAATCACATCATTATGATGCCGTTTCAACATATGACTTCTTAAACCTTCTTTGTTAACTTTGATATCACTAGCTTCAAGAACAATATTAAAAATTTCTTTTACTTCGTCAGTCACCTGACCGATCTTTTTATGTTCCATCATTTCCTCCGTTATTCCAAAATTATTATATCACAATCATAGTGTATATTAGGATATATCACGCTCTATTATTCGTTAGATCCTCAATTTTAACTTTTCCCTTTTCCTTAAAATAATAGTATAATAGAGGTAGAATTTAGAATCGAGGTGCACCTATGGCTGTAAAATTTACAAAAACGGATGACTTGGACAAGATGTTTGAAGAGTTTGCGAAACTCCCTGATTTGAAACAAGTCACTTTCCCTGATGACAAAGAGAAAAAAGCCAAAGCAGAAAAGAAAAACTAGATGACTGCTTTCCAACAACTCCCGTCTAGTGTGCTTCAGACTGGGGCTATTTTTCTCTCCATTATCATTGAAGCCCTACCCTTCGTTCTGATAGGAAGTATTGCCTCAGGACTGATTGAGGTTTATATCACACCTGACAAGGTTTATCATTTTCTCCCTCGAAATCGTTGGGGGAGAATCTTTTTTGGCACCTTCGTCGGGATGCTTTTTCCCTCTTGTGAATGTGGAATTGTCCCCATTATCAATCGTTTTCTGGAAAAGAAGGTTCCCAGTTACACAGCCGTTCCCTTTCTCGTAACAGCACCTGTTATCAATCCTATTGTTCTCTTTGCGACCTATTCTGCCTTTGGCAACTCCTTCCATATCGCCCTTTTACGAGCTCTTGGTTCTATTCTTGTAGCTGTGATACTTGGGATTTTTCTGGGATTTTTCTGGCAAGAATCGATTCAAAAAGAAAATCGTTTGGCCTGTCATGAACACGATTTTTCTCACTTGAGACCTGCAAAAAAAGTTTTTCAGGTCTTTGTGCAAGCCATTGATGAATTTTTTGATACGGGGCGTTATTTGGTATTTGGTTGTCTCTTCGCCTCTATAATACAGGTCTATGTTCCGACACGGATTCTGACCTCTATCAGTGCGACCCCTCTTTTTGCCATCCTACTCTTGATGCTTTTGGCCTTTCTTCTTTCTCTCTGTAGTGAGGCTGATGCTTTTATCGGAGCTTCTCTTCTCTCGAGTTTCGGCTTGGCACCAGTTCTGGCCTTTCTCGTCATTGGTCCAATGCTGGATATCAAAAATATTCTCATGATGAAAAATTACTTGAAAGCACGATTTATCAGTCACTTCATAACGATTGTGACTCTTGTCGTCTTAGTGTATTCTCTCTTGATTGGAGTCATCCTATGATTCGATTTTTAGTTTTAGCTGGCTATTTTGAACTGACCATTTATCTCCATCTGTCGGGCAAATTAAACCAGTACATCAACATGCACTATTCCTATCTGGCCTATATTTCCATGGTGCTTTCCTTTATCTTGGCTATTGTTCAATTGTATATCTGGATGAAGCAAGTCAAAACCCACAGTCATCTGAATAGCCGATTGGCAAAGGTGACGAGTATTGCTCTTCTGGCCATTCCAATTGTAGTCGGCTTAACTTTTCCAACTGTTAGCTTGGATTCTCAGACCGTTTCAGCAAAAGGCTATCATTTCCCCTTATCAGAAGGCACGGATCAAGCCATTCAGACCAGTGAAGGGACTACAAGCCAATATTTGAAACCAGATACCAGTTCTTATTTTTCAAAATCAGCTTATGAAAAGGAAATGCGAACTGCAGCGGATAAATACTTGTCCCAAGATAGCATTTACATTACTAACGAAAACTATATGGAAGTCATGGAGGCTATCTACGACTATCCAGATGAGTTTGAAGGCAAGACAGTCCAGTTTACAGGCTTTGTCTATAACGACCCCAGTCATGCCAATAGCCAATTTCTGTTCCGCTTCGGCATTATTCACTGTATCGCAGATTCTGGTGTCTATGGTTTGTTGACCAAGGGAAATACCCGTCAATATGAGAATAACACCTGGATAACAGCCAAAGGAAAACTGGTCAATCACTATCATAAAGAACTCAAACAAAACCTCCCAACATTGGAAATTGACAGCTTTACCAAAGTCGATAAACCAGAGAATCCCTATGTGTATCGCGTGTTTTAAAAAAGTAGCCTTGAAAGGGCTACTTTTTCTATTTAGAAATAAGAATCTAAAGTATGGGTAATTTTATATAAAACTCCGATTTCCTACTCAGCATCCTTCCAATTCCGAGAAATTTCTTCATCTTTCTGGAGTTGATCTACCAGTTCTTCAACAGAGTCAAATTTGACCATTTCACGGACACGGTCTAGCCAGTAGACAATGACTGTTTCACCGTAAATGTCATCTGAAAAATCGAAAATATTGACTTCGAAACGTGGCTCTTCTCCATCGAAAGTAACATTTTTCCCGACACTCGCCATTCCACGATATCTTTTACGCTGCACTTCAACATCAACTACATAAACACCATCTGCTGGCATATAGGTTCGATCTCTTAAAACTAAGTTAGCTGTTGGGTAACCGATAGTCCGTCCACGAGCATTGCCATGAACAACCATTCCACGTGATGGTAGAGGGGTGCCAAGTAAATGAGCAGCTTCTCTGACATCTCCATCCAGAATAGCTTGACGAATACGAGTAGAACTAATTTTCCCCTTTTCATCCTCAACAGGAGGAACAATGATGATTTCTCCATCAAAATAATCCTTCAAATCATCCGCAGTTTTCTTATCAGAACCAAACGTGTAATCAAATCCCGCTACGATAATCGCTGGTTTTAATGCTCTAACATAGGTATCAAAGAACTCTTGACCCGTTAAACTAGCAAATTTACTACTAAAGTCAAGTAAGAAAAGAGCCTCTACTCCATGCCATTTCATCTTATGTTCCCGTTCTTCATGGCTGACAATATGAAGCATTAATTCTGGCTTGTAAGGTTGCAAAGCAAGCTTAGGGGACTCTGTAAAGGTCATCACGACAACTGGAAGATAATCTTTCATTGAAGCCTTGCTAGCTACTTCAAAAAGCTTCTGATGTCCCTTATGAATACCGTCAAAATAGCCTAATACAAGAACTGTTTTATCCGGTACTGCGATGTCTTTTTCATTTTTTATAGGTACTGTTGTAATCATGAAACTATTATATCATAGAGAAAGCCTTTTCGCTAAAAGGAAAGCCCAAATGTCGTTTTTTGCCCCTGAACTGACCTTAAAAAATCATTCAAGGTGTTAGTTTTAAAAAATAGCACCTCCTAAGAGATGCTATCGTTTGGTAACTAGTCTACTGTTTCTTCCAAATCTTTTAACTTCACCGAAACAATTTTTGAGACACCTGATTCTTGCATGGTCACTCCATAGATGGAATCAGCCGCCGCCATGGTTCCCTTACGGTGGGTCACAACGATAAACTGGCTGTCCTTGTCAAAGCGGTTGAGGTAATCCCCAAAACGTTTAACATTGGCTTCGTCAAGCGCAGCCTCTACCTCATCCAAGATAACAAATGGAATGGTCTTGACACGGATAATGGAGAAGAGCAAGGCAAGAGCTGATAGGGCTTTTTCCCCACCACTCATCAGATTAAGAGACTGGATTTTCTTGCCTGGAGGTTGGACAGAAATATCAACCCCAGCTGTCAACAAGTCTCCCTCAGTCAAAATCAGGTCTGCTTGACCTCCACCAAACATCTGCTTGAAGGTCACTTTAAAAGACTCACGAATAGCTTCAAAAGTTGATTTAAAGCGTTCCTTGACCTCATCATTCATCTCTGTAATGGTCTCAAGGAGCAAGTTTTTCGCTGACAAAATGTCATCACGTTGACTATTCAAGAAATCCAGACGGTTATGGACTTCTTCGTACTGGTCAATTGCTTCTACATTGACAGGACCTAGTGAGCGAATAGACTTCTCTAAATCCTTAACCTCTTGTTCAGCCAGATTGAGATTTTCCAACTCATGTGCTTTTTCTAGAGCCTCAGTATAGCTAATCTGATACTGGTCTGTCAATTGACTTTGTAGATGGCGCAAGCGCTCGCTGATCTTTTCTTTCTTGGCTTCAGCACGTGTTTGCTTGCGAATCCACTCCTCATTCTGCTGGCGAGCCTGGTCCAAATGACTAGCAATATCATCCAGTTGACCTTCAATATCATCCAACTCAAACTGCTTGCGAATCAAACCTTGTTGGAGATTTGTTTTCTGAGTTTTGGCTTCTTCAGCCTGTTGACTGAGCAATTCTGTATCAACCTTCTCCAGATTATCAACCTTTTCTTGAAGAAGGCGTTGGATTTCTTCTTGCTCAATATCCAGATTATCCAATTCCTTGCCTAAACGTTCAATATCAGCAACTTCGTAACGTTTTTGCCCTTGCAGTTCTGTCTTAAGCAGGCGAGCTTGCGCTAGCTCTTCCTGCAAATTTTGATAGCGTTCTTGGATGGCGTTTTTGTTAGACTTAATTTCTTCAATCTCAGTTTCCAGATTTTGCTTTTCACTGGCGATTGTAGTAAGGCTCTCTTGACATTTTTCCTTATCCGCTTGCCAATCTCCCTCAGAAAGACGATTTAATTCCTCTTCTTGGAGTTTCCAAAGAGTTTCCAGTTCTTCAACTTGCTGACTAGTTTGCTGATAAGCAAGGGACAAGCCCTGCTCCTGAATACGAGCCTGCTCTCCTTGAGATTTAATAGCTTCTAAGCTTTCTGTCAATCTAGCCATCTGGTCTTGCAAGGTCTTAATACTCGACTCTTCTGAACGCAAGCTTGCTTCTTCTTCAGCAATTTCTTTTTGCAGTTGCTCCAGCTCTGGCTTGATGAAGATGCTGTTGTTCTGACGATTGGCTCCACCTGCATAGGAACCACCTGTGCGCAATTCTGTCCCATCCAGTGTCACCATACGAACCTGATAACGAACCTGGCGAGCTGCTGCACGCGCATGTTCTACGGTATCAAAGATAGCCGTCGTAGCTAGCAAGTTCTTGAAAATGGCTTCCAGTCTAGTATCGAATGTCACCAGCTCATCAGCCATACCCAGAAATCCTGGACTTGCAGCAATAGCATCTTGATTCTGACTAGAAATCGTACGAGCCTTGATAGTCGTCAAAGGAAGGAAGGTTGCGCGACCGGCTCTGTTGCGCTTGAGGAAATCAATAGCCTTAGTCGCCGCGTTCTCATCTTCTACGATGATATGCTGACTGCTGGCTCCAAGCGCAATCTCTAAGGCAGTTTGATAATGCACATCAAAGGTCAGGTGCTCACTAACAGCACCAATAATCCCACCAAGGCGGGCTTTTTCTTGAAGAACACTCTTAACACCTGCGTAAAAGTTACTATGATTTCTAAGGATATTCTCTAAACTCTGGGCTCTAGCCTGCTTGTTTTTGAGACTATCCAGACGGTCAAAGAGTTGGCTCTGCTGAGCTTGGTAAGAAACTTTTTGCTCCTCTTGCTCCTTGGCAATAGCTTGATAGTCAGCCAATAATTTTTGAACTTGCTCCTTGGCAGTTTCAAGATCCGCCTTTTGCTGACTAGCCTTCTCTTTAGCTGTAGCCAACTGTTCTTTCAGCTTTTCTAATTGATCTGCTTGTTTTTGAGAAAGCTGACGACTATTTTCTAACTCATTTTCGATACGGGTCAACTGGTTTGAGACATCCGCTTCTTCTTGTAAAAGGGCTACAAAGCGTTCACGTAGAAGCTCAATCATCTGATCAGGATCATCTGAAAAAGCCAGCAATTCAGCTTCTAAACGATTGAGTTTTTGATTATTTTGGACTAGATTCTCTTCTAAGAGAGCTAAAGAGCTTTCTTTATCAGATTTTTCTTGGTTGAGTAAATTTCTCTTATCCTCCAAAGAAGCCAAACGAGCTTGTGCTTCCTGTTGATTTAGGGCTACTTGCTCAGATTCCAGTTTCGATAGGGCTAATTTTCTCTCTAAATCACTAATCAGACTGGTCAAATCCATCAAACTGCCTTGGTCTTTGGCCATTTCAGCCTGTAAATCTTGGCGTTGCTTTTTAAGAGTATGATTTTCTTCCTCTAATTTTTCCCGCTTTTGGTAATAACTCGTCAATAGTTCCTGAACCTGAGCCAACTCTTCTTCTGTCAACTCTAATTCAGCCTTATTTTCCTTGATTTGAGCAACTAAAACATCCAAGTAAATAGCCTTACGTTGACCTTCCAAATCCAGAAACTTACGAGCATTTTCAGCTTGCTTCTCAAGAGGCTTAATTTGATTATCCAACTCGTAGATAATGTCTTCAAGACGATCCAGATTATCCTGAGTTTGTTGTAGTTTACTCTCAGTTTCTTTTCTGCGAGTCTTGTATTTCAAAACTCCTGCAGCTTCTTCAAAAATGGCACGGCGTTCTTCAGGCTTGGAGTTAAAAATCTCCTCAACCTTGCCTTGTGAAATGATAGAAAAAGAATCTCGTCCCAAACCTGTATCCAAGAAAAGATCATGAATATCACGCAGACGTACTTTCTTACCGTCAATCTTGTATTCGCTATCTCCACTACGATAGATATGGCGTTCTACCCTGATTTCTTGGCCTGCATCCTTGATAAATTCGTCATTATTATCCAAAGTCACAACTACAGAAGCATAATTGAGCGGTTTGCGACTTTCTGTTCCAGCAAAGATGACATCTGGCATCTTGCCACCACGGAGACTTTTAACACTTGACTCCCCCAAGGCCCAACGAAGACTTTCTGTAATATTGGACTTTCCAGAACCATTGGGTCCAACAACTGCCGTCACACCTTGGTCAAAGACGACCTTGGTCTTGTCAGCAAAAGACTTGAATCCCTGAATTTCGATTTCCTTTAAATACATGAATCCAGCCCTTTCTCAACGGCATTTTTGGCAGCTTCCTGCTCTGCTAATTTCTTAGAACGACCTTGACCTTGACCAATACTCTTACCTTCCACCAGAACTTCTACATCAAAGACCTTATCGTGGGCAGGACCCGTTTCAGAAATCACCTGATAACGGATAGCCACATCACCATTAACCTGAAGTAACTCTTGGAGATGGGTTTTGTAGTCTGTAATCATCTCAAACTCGCCTGCTTCAACCTTAGGAATCATGACTTGATAGATAAATTCTTTGACCTTGGCCACATCCTTGTCCAAAAGAAGGGCACCAAGAAAGGCTTCAAAGGCATCACCAAGAATGGTGTCACGATTGCGACCACCAGATTTTTCTTCCCCCTTACCCAGCTTGATAAACTGGTCAAACTGGCAATCACGCGCAAAACCAGCCAAACTCTCTTCACGGACAATCATGGCACGGAGTTTAGACAAGTCACCCTCAGGTTTTTTAGGATATTTTTTATACAGATATTCTGAAATCAATAACTGTAGAACAGCGTCTCCTAAAAATTCCAAGCGTTCATTGTGTGAAATTTTTAAGAGGCGGTGCTCATTGGCATAACTCGTATGAGTAAAGGCAGTTTCCAGTAAATTTTTGTCTGCAAATTCGATTGCAAAATGGTTTTTAAGTACAGTTTGTAATTCTTTCATACCAACCTCTTTCTAACTGATAACAGTCCTTTTTATTATATCAAAAAAAACCCTCTGAGTCACTCTAAAACGGGACTGGAGGGGATTGGGGCATTCTTTAGACAAAGATTTTCAGGTTTAGGGGCAAATTTAGGGCTGTGTAGAGAAAAAAGCCCTATTAAAGGCTTTTTAGGATGTTTACATCCACCCTGAGGGAATCGAACCCCCATCTCAAGAACCGGAATCTTACGTGATATCCATTACACTAAGGGTGGAAACTTGTTTTATTATAACAAAAATTTGTTCTAATAACAAGTTTTTTTCTAGTGAGATAGCCCGTCTTAGTGGGACACATCCCCATTCCAGATAGAGTTTTTCACGATAACATAATCAACGTGTTTAAGGTCAGCAACCTGACGTCCACCTGCATAAGAAATAGCACTTTGAAGGTCTTGTTCCATCTCAGTTAAAGTGTCTTGCAGGTGACCTTTGGCAGGAAGCAAGATGCGTTTTCCTTCGACGTTTTTATAAGCACCTTTTTGATATTGTGAAGCCGAACCGTAGTATTCTTTGAACTGTTCGCCATCGACTTCAATCGTGTTCCCTGGACTTTCGATGTGTCCTGCAAAGAGGGATCCAATCATGACCATGCTGGCACCGAAGCGGATAGACTTGGCAATATCACCATGAGTACGAATTCCTCCATCAGCTATAATCGGTTTACGTGCCGCCTTAGCACACCAACGGAGAGCAGCCAACTGCCAACCACCTGTACCAAAACCAGTCTTGACCTTGGTGATACAAACCTTACCAGGACCGATTCCAACCTTAGTAGCATCCGCACCAGCATTTTCCAATTCACGCACAGCTTCTGGTGTTCCCACATTTCCAGCAATGACAAAGGTATCTGGCAATTCTTTCTTGATGTGTTGAATCATAGAAATCACGCTATCTGCATGACCATGAGCAATGTCAATCGTGATGTACTCAGGAGCATCAGCCTTGAGCTGGCTAACAAAATCATACTCATAGTCTTTAACACCGACAGATATAGAAGCAATGAGACCTTGCTCGTGCATGCGTTTAATAAAAGGAATGCGTCCTGCCTCATCAAAACGGTGCATAATATAGAAGTAGCCCCCTTTAGCTAGTTGCTCTGCTACATTTTCATCCAAAATCGTCTGCATATTAGCTGGCACAACAGGTAGTTTAAAGGTATGATTTCCTAGAGTGACACTTGTATCCGCTTCTGCACGGCTTTTAATGACACATTTATTTGGAATCAATTGAATATCTTCATAATCAAAAATTGGAAATTCATTTAACATATCAACGGCTCGTTTCTTTTATAATGACCTACCTATGCTTGCGCATCTCTACGTCTTTTCCGACGTTTCCTTAATTTATTATAAACAAAAGTACAGTTTTTGTCAAATATTTTTATAAATCAAAAAACATTGTTCGTATTTTACTTTTTTAAAAACAAAAGAAAGAGGAGAGATTATTTTCTCCCCAATTCTTCTACGTCCTAATAATACTCGCCCTGACGGTAGTCCCATGAGTTAAAGATATCTGACAAGTGCATCATAATCTTATCAATATCAAGCCCTTTGCGGATCACAACTGGAGCTGGTGAAGTTGATCGTGCTCCTCCTTGTTCTGGGATGAGTTTACCGTCTTTATCAACCATAGAGACCATCACACCTTGCTCGTAGCGAGTTTCAATCGTTTTGTCTGGTTGGATAGATGCCACATAGTCGTCTGCTTCAATGACAAGGTCCACTGCTCCTTCGATACGTTCTCCGATTCCTTCTACCTTACCACGGTTTCCTTTTCCAGATGGATTTGCAGATGAGGCGTAGACCATTTTACCTTCTTCCCAAAGTTTGGCAGCCAATTGTTCACCAGCTTTCCCAAATTTGATAACAAAACAGCTCGTTCCACGCACGTCAGTCATCAGTTCTTCACGGCCATCCCCGTATGCTTTGAGTTTTTCAAAGGCTTCTGGTTTCCAAGGAAGGATACAACCAAGAAGAATGTCTTCGTCCCAATGTTTTTGGTAAAAGGCTTCAATTTCTGGATTGAGTTGTGCTAAAGCACGAAGCTCATCCATGCTACCGCAGAGAACAACACCTGGTTTGTTACGGTTACGCTCTTTGGCTTCAAATTTGCGTTCAAGACCAGCCTTATCGCTAGTCATGATGATATAACCAACTTTTGTAGGACAAACGATACATCCGCCCTCACCTTTTAAAATGTCATAGCCTTCTTGTGAAAGTGTTCCGTTCCATTGAATGTGTTTTGTCATAGTTCTATTTCCTTTTCTAATTTTTTCTAATCCTGCCAGTAGGCTGGTCGTTGTTTTTCATAAGCAGCAATCAAATCTTCATACTGCAAGGTAATACCGATATCATCCAAACCATTTAAGAGCTTGTGTTTCCACTCGCTATCAATTTCAAAAGTGAATTCTCCAATTGGTGAGATGATTTTTTGTTGTTCCAAGTCCACAGTTACCTGGTCACTTGGTTTTAGCTGGGCTAGTTTCTCTCTCACCTCTCGAGGCTGTACAATAGGCAACATGCCATTATTGAGTTCATTATTGTAATGAATATCCCCAAAAGACCCTGCAATTACGACTTTAAAGCCGTAGTCAGCTAATGCCCAAGCTGCGTGCTCCCTCGAAGACCCTGCGCCAAAGTTATCCCCTGAAATGAGGATACTAGCTTTGCGATATTCTGGTCGGTTAAAGACAAAGTCTGGATCCTCGGTGTATTTGTCATCCAGATAACGCCAAGCATACATAAGGTACTTACCAAAGCCTTTTTTATCAATTAACTTGAGAAACTGCTTGGGTAGGATTTGGTCAGTGTCGATGTTATCATTCATGAGAGGAACGGTCGTTCCCGTATAAACTGTAAATTTCTCCATATCCTCTCCTTACTGAGCTTCTGGCATTTGCCGAACGTCTACGAAACGACCTGCGATAGCTGCTGCTGCTGCCATGGCTGGACTGCAGAGGTGGGTCTTAGCACCAAATCCCTGTCTGTCTTCAAAGTTGCGGTTGCTGGTTGAGGCGCAGTGGACACCATCAGGGACCTTGTCTGGATTCATCCCTAGGCACATAGAACAACCTGGGTCTCTCCACTCAAAACCAGCGTCTAGGAAAACCTTGTCCAAGCCCAACTTCTCAGCAGCTCGTTTGACAGGACGAGATCCCGGAACCACGATAGCCGTTAAGTTAGGAGCTATTTTCTTCCCTTTGACAAATCGCGCAGCCAGTTGCAAGTCGCTGAGACGAGCATTTGTACAAGAGCCAATAAAGATATAGCCTAGTTCAATATCTGCTGGCTTTTGACCCGGTTCCAAGTCCATGTAGTTGTAGGCTCGCTCATCATTCATATCCTTAATTTCTGGGAAGCTACTGTCAAAGTCAACCCCCATAGCAGGATTGGTTCCCCAGGTCACCATGGGAGCCAATCCTGAGACATCCATCTGAATAACCTTATCGTAAACAGTATCCTCATCACTGACAATTGTTTTCCAATCCGCCACAGCCTCTTCAAAGTCCTCTGGAACACATTCCCGTCCCTTGAGATAATCATAGGTAGTCTGATCCGGGTTCATGATCCCCATCTTAGAACCAAACTCGATGGACATATTGCAGATGGTCATGCGCTCTTCCATGCTCAGTGCATCAATAGCCTGACCCCTATATTCCACAACATAGCCAACTCCACAGGCAACACCATACTTGGCAATCAAGGCTAAAATGAAATCCTTAGAATAAACTCCTTTTTGAGGAACTCCAGTGAATTCTACCAGCATTTTCTTAGGTTTGACCTGCCAGAGTGTCTGGGTAGCGAAGACATGCTCAACTTCACTAGTCCCAATCCCAAAGGCGATCGCTCCGAAAGCTCCGTGGGTTGCCGTATGGCTGTCTCCACAGACGATGAATTTTCCTGGTTGGGTCCGTCCAGTTTCTGGTCCCACCATGTGCACAATTCCCTGCTTTTCAGAACCGTGGGCCGCATGTTCAATCCCAAACTCCTCAACATTTTCAGCTAGCTTATCAATTTGAGCCTTGGAAATGACATCTCGAATATCGTAGATATTGACCGTCGGGACATTGTGATCAAAGGTTCCAAATGTCAAGTCTGGTCTTCTCAATCTACGACCTGCATCTCGTAATCCTTGAAAAGCCTGAGGACTGGTCACTTCGTGGATATAGTGCTGATCCACATACATGAGTTGCGGCTGCCCCTCTTCTCCTGTGATGACATGACGGTCCCATAATTTATCAAAAATCGATTTTCCTGCCATCCATTACCTCCAAATAAAATATAAGGCTACTAGTGTGGACACCATCCCGAGAAACCAAACTGTTTTAAAATACCATTTTCGAGTCTTGTGGTGAAAGATGATTCCTGCTAGCCAGGCACCAAAACCACCAAAAGTAAAGGCTAAAATGAGTAAGAATTTCTCTGGAATGCGCCAAGCTCTTCTCCTTGCTTTAGATTTGTCAATACCATAAATCAAGAAAACCATGACATTCCAAATCAAAAGGACTAGACTAATTTTTTCATCTAACTTCATAACCTTGCAATAATAGCTTCTGTCATTTCCTTGGTCGAAGCCTGTCCACCTATATCTCTTGTTAAAACACCAGCCACCAAACTTGCCTCAACAGCACGCTCAATACGCTCTGCATCTTCAAAACGTCCAAAGCTATCTCTCAACATCATGGCCACTGATAAAATCATGGAAATAGGATTGGCAATTCCTTGACCTGCAATATCAGGTGCTGAACCGTGAATGGGTTCATAAAGGCTTGGCCCCTTTTCAGAATGACTGGCTGATGGCATAACTCCAAGTGTGCCAGATAGAACGCTTGATTCATCCGAGAGGATATCTCCGAAAAGATTCTCCGTCACGATGACATCAAATTTAGCAGGATTGGTAATCATAAGCATGGCAGCTGAGTCCACCAACTGGTGTTCCAAGGTCACATCTGGGAAATCCTGTGCGACATCCTCAGCTACTCTGCGCCAGAGTTTTGATGTTGCCAACACGTTTTGCTTATCAATGCTAGTAACAATTTTTCTCCGATTTCTTGCAATTTCAAAGGCTTTGCGAATAATTCGCTCCACTTCCTCATGGCTATAGTCGTTGATATCACGCGCTTTGCGCTCTTCAAGGATATGATCTCCAAAGTAAATCCCGCCTGTCAACTCCCGTACCACGACAAAGTTTACACCAGCAATTCGTTCTGGTTTGAGTGGTGACAAATGCTTGAGACTGTCAAAGATTTTTACAGGGCGAATATTAGCGTAAAGATTGAGTTCCTTACGGAGAGCTAGCAAGCCTTGTTCAGGCCGAACCGCTGCTCCATCATACTGGGGACTACCGATAGCCGCTAGGAGAATGGCATCTGCTTCACGACATACCTTGAGGGTTTCATCAGGTAAGGGATGCCCTGCAGCATCGATACCTGCACCTCCAAAAGGTCGTTTATCAATCTCATAGTCAAAGCCTGTTTTTTTAGCTAGCGCTTCCAGAACCTCTAAACCAGCCTCCATGATTTCTGGACCGATTCCATCCCCTGCTAGAGCTACTATTTTCTTTGTCATAGTATTCTCCTTTACACACTAGGCATATCGCGATAGGAAACGCTACGTCCCATCTCACCTGCATTCTCTTTTTGAACAAAGGTATTGGCATTGATGTAGGCAATAGCCGAAGCCTTCAACACATCGAAATCAAGACCTGCTGCGTTAAAGATGGTTTCTGTATCTCTGTTTTCAACAGTGACCAAGACCCGCGCTTGGGCATCAATTCCATCTGTCACCGCGTCAATAGTGTAGGACACCAAGCGGACGGATTGGTTAAAGAACTTATCGATAGCGTTAAAGATTGCTTCAACGGAACCTTGGCCTGTCGCATTAAATTCGACTTTTTCACCATCCATATTAGCTAGGCTAACGATTGCTTCAATGTCATTATCTGCATGGGTTTGCAGTTGTAAATCATCAAAGTGGAAGCCTTCTGGATTTTCAACCATGGTTCCAGCTACCAGAGCACGAATATCTGCATCTGTGATTTCTTGTTTCTTGTCTGCCAGAGCCTTGAACTTAGCAAAGAGTGGTTTGATATCCTCTTCTGAAAAATCTAGGGCCAATTCTCTTAGTTTCTCAACGAAGGCATGGCGACCAGACAATTTTCCAAGTGGGAGGCTGTTACTCTTGACACCGACCAATTCAGGAGTGATAATCTCATAAGTGAGAGGATTTTTAAGAACTCCGTCTTGATGAATACCAGATTCGTGAGAAAAGGCATTGCCACCAACCACAGCCTTGTTTTTAGGAACTGGAATTCCTGAGAAGCGAGAAACCATTTCTGACGTATTGATTGTTTCATTTAGGACAATGCTTGTCTCTGCTTGGTAGTAATCTTGGCGAATATTGAGGGCTACTGCAATTTCTTCAAGGGAAGCATTACCAGCTCGCTCCCCGATACCATTGATAGTTCCTTCGACACGTCCTGCCCCATTCTTGACGGCAGCAAGGCTATTAGCCACTGCCATTCCAAGGTCATCGTGGCAGTGAGGCGAATAGATAATCTGACGATCCGTCTTGACATTCTCAATCAAGTATTTGAAGATAGCTCCATACTCTTCTGGTGTAGTAAATCCTACCGTATCAGGAATATTGATATAAGACGCACCTGCATCAACCGCTGTTTGAACAACTTGCAGAAGGAAATCCAACTCTGTTCTGGTCGCATCCTCTGGAGAGAACTCGACAACCTCAAACTTAGAACGGGCATAAGAAACATGCTCCTTAATAGCTTCTAGAATCTCTTCCTTGCTCTTATTGAGCTTATACTTGCGGTGAATCGGACTGGTAGCGATAAAGACGTGAACCTGTGGATACTTGGCGTCCTTGAGAGCCTCGTAACAAGCATCAATATCAGACTTGACAGAACGTGCTAACCCAGTCACCGCCGTTTTTTTCAAGACCTTGGCAATCTCCTGAACTGCTGTGAATGAATCAGGACTCGCCGCTGGAAAACCAGCTTCAATGGCTGAAATACCCCATTTCTCAAGCTGCCTTGCGATGGCAATTTTTTCCTTGATTGAAAAATTAACACCAGGTGTCTGCTCTCCATCCCGAAGACTGGTATCTAGAAATTCAACTGTTCGCATAAGATTTCCCCTTTTCCAAATATGGTTTTAAAAAAACATCTCGCTTAGAGATCCAAGCGAGATGTTGATTTACTCCCGCTTGGTAAGCCAAACAGGACTAATGCTTTTTGCACTAGCCCGAGTACCTCAACAACAAAGCAAATTGATTAAACTTAGCTGTTTTCATGTTTGACTTTCTCCTTCGTTTGATATCTTGTTTAGTATTTTAGCATAGGCAAAAGTACTTGTCAAGAAAAAATCCAATATTTTCTGAAAATTTCTTCAGTAGAGAATATTTTGCTAATTGAAAGTTCGTGAAAAATCTTGAAATGTTTCATTTTTTAGTGGTTAAGTTCCAACTTTTTTCTATCAATTCTAACACTACTTCATCTGATAAAGTATCATCAAGCGCCACACTAATCCAGTAGCGTTTGTTCATATGAAAGGCTGGATAAATGCCCTTGTGTGAAAGCAAATCAGCTACTTGGTCATGCTTGAGGTTGACTGCTTCCACCTGTCCTTCTCTGCCCTTTTCCAGCTTCTCCCAAGAGATTTTCATCAAAACGGCATACCACTTTTGATTGCCTTCATGACGTAATACTGCCGTATCAGGAGATTTTTCCCATAGATATTCCAACTGATTTGCATACTTTTCCTGAACTTGAGTCATGATTCGCTTAGTCTGAGGGCAGATAAAATCCTGTACCTCAAAACAAGCCTTCCGAATCTGGTAAAGAATCTCCAAACAAGCCTCACGGACACTTGCAACAAAACTTCCTTTAAAACTTTCCATATGGACTTGAGGATAGAGGTCACCAGTCTCCTGGTCAAAAACTTGAAAACTCACATTATCAGCAGTGATGGATACAGTCATGACAAAGTCACCTTGCAAAATCTGGCAACCATAGGTCCAGACTTCCCCATTTTTTACAAAACCATAGGCACGAGCCTTTTCTTGATTAAACTGATAGGATTTAAAAATTTCAAACATAAGTGAAAACTGCTACCCTAAGCAGCAGTTCCTTTCTATTTTTTAAAAGACAACCTTAGTACCATGTAGTTGTGTCACGCCCAGTTGGTCGATAAAAATTTGACGGTTGTCAAGGTCAATCCCCCCACCTGGTAGAATTTCAATTTTACCTTTAGCGTGCTCCAAAATTCTGTGATAGTGAGCAAAACGTTTTTCTAAGGAGTCGCCAGACACACCAGCGCGAGTTAGGATACGAGTGACACCGGCTTGGCTGAGCCAGTCAATAGCTTCTAACTGGTCTTCTTCGCTCAATTCATCAAAGGCCATGTGGAAGATAATTTCCATTCCTTTTGATGCAGCAATTAACTTTTCAAGATTAGGCTTATCCAACTTCTTATCAGCAGTTAAAGCCCCAAATACAACCCCTTGACTTCCAGTCTGAGCAGTCATCCGAATATCTTCTAACATAATAGCAATTTCTAGGTCATTATAGACAAAGTCGCCACCATGTGGACGAATCATGGTCATGATGGTCGTATCGTAGTTAGCTGCCAATTCAACCGCTGCCTTGGTCACTCCATAGCTGGGAGTTGTCCCACCAACTGCTAGATTGTCACAAAGTTCGATTCGACGAGCTCCAGCCTGCATCGCTTTTTCAAGCAAGGTCACATTTTCAGCACAAAATTCGTAAATCATTTAATTCTCCTTGAAGATTACTTTAAATTCATTATATCATATTGTTATGAATATGCTTTCAATTTTATCAAGGGAAATAGTGACAAATTTTACTTATTCTTTATCCGGAATGACCTTGAAGAGATAATAAGTGATAAAGACGGTCAAGGCTCCTAGACCAATTTTGACTGGTAAGAGAGGGGCAAAGTAAATAGAAATTCCCATCAAGATGTAGATAGATACGATAATTTTTTTCTTACGTTCACGCGCAATAGACTTAGTCTCACGAAAATCAGCTACATATGCTTGATAGAGCTTGGTATGATAAAGCCAGTCTTCGAAACGCTTGGAACTTCTAGAGAAACAAGCAATAGACAACAAAAGAAAGGGAGTTGTAGGCAACAAGGGCAAGACAACCCCAATAATAGCCAAGGCTAGTGATAAAAAACCAATGATCAGATAAATAATACGCATAACTTCTCCTAGTTAAAATAATCTTCTTCTAGTTTCGCATACAATGATGAATTTTGTCAAGTTCTAACCAAAAAGAGCCTGAAATTCACTTTCAGGACTCTCCTCTTATTTAATCTTTTCTTCTTCGTAATCACCATTACTGCAAACAACCTGCTTGCCACCACCACGGACTTTTTTCTCCATGAGGAAGTTGCCACATTTTGGACAGTCACGACCAACAGGTTTGTCCCAAGAGGTAAATTCACATTCTGGGTAGCGATTGCAACCATAGAAAAGGCGATTACGTTTGGTTTTACGTTCAATGATTTGTCCCTGATGGCAACTTGGACACTCAACACCGATTTCTTTCACAATTGCTTGGGTATGACGGCAATCTGGGAAATTGCTACAAGCGTAGAACTTACCAAAACGACCAAGTTTAATGACCATTGGACTGCCACACACTTCACAGTCAAATCCAGCTGGTTCATCCTTAATCTGGATTTTCTCCATTTCTTCTTCAGCCTTGGCAACCTCTTTAGAGAAAGGTTTGTAAAAGGCATCAATGACACGTTGCCACTGCTCTTTTCCGACTTCGACATCATCCAGCTTGCCTTCCATTTCAGCTGTGAAGGTCACGTTTACGATATCTGGGAAATATTCAACGATGAGCTTGTTAACAATTTCTCCCAACTCTGTTGGTTCAAAACGTTTGGCTGCAAGGCGAACATAATAACGTTTCTGAATAGTTTCAATGGTTGGTGCGTAGGTTGACGGACGACCAACCCCATTTTCCTCCAAGGTCTTGATCAGTGTCGCTTCAGAATAACGAGCAGGCGGTTGAGTGAAATGTTGCTCTGGTTTGCTATTTACCTGTTTGATCACATCTCCAACAGCCATATCTGGTAACATCTTATTCTTGTCAGAATCATTATAAATGGCAAGATAACCATCAAACTTAACCTGACTACCATTAGCAGCAAATTGGACCCCATTTTGAGACAATTTAACAGCCATGGTATCAAAGACAGCGGCTGTCATCTGACTCGCTACAAAACGATTCCAGATAAGGGTATAAAGCTTGAGCTGATCCTTGTCCAGATACTTAGCAATACTTTCAGGTGTATTAAAGACGCTAGACGGGCGAATCGCCTCATGGGCATCCTGAGCTCCAGAAGCATTTTTAACCTTGCTACCATGCTTAGAATACTTGCTACCAAAACGGTCCGTAATGAAACTTGCTGCTTCATTTTGCGCTACAGGACTAATACGAGTTGAATCGGTACGCATATAGGTAATCAAACCTTGAACACCAGAACCGATATTAATCCCTTCATAGAGCTGTTGGGCAACCATCATGGTTTTTCGAGTACGGAAATTGATTTTATTGGCAGCATCCATCTGCATAGATGAAGTGGTATAGGGTAAAGGAGCATTGCGTTTGCGCTCTTTCTTATCCACCTGATCTACTGAAAAGTCTTTACTAGCCAGACGAGACAAGACTTCCTTGACCTCATCATTGCTAGTCAGTTTCAGCTTTTTACCATCTACTCCATAGAAGGATGCCTGAAATTGCTTGGTTCCCTTTTTAAAGACACTATCAATAGTCCAGTATTCTTCAGGCTTAAAGGCATTTATTTCATTCTCACGATCAATGATTAGCTTAAGCGCAATAGATTGAACGCGACCTGCTGACAAGCCCTTCTTAACCTTCTTCCACAAAATAGGCGAAATCGAATAGCCTACCAAGCGATCCAAAACACGACGAGCCTGTTGGGCATCGACCAAGTCCATATCAATCTTGCGTGGTTCTTTAAAAGCATTTTTGACAGCATCCTTGGTGATTTCATTGAATACCACACGGTTGGCATCATTTTCATCCAAGTTGAGAATGTGGGCCAAATGCCAAGAAA
Organism: Streptococcus gwangjuensis; assembly: GCF_028156745.1. Lineage (GTDB taxonomy): Bacteria > Bacillota > Bacilli > Lactobacillales > Streptococcaceae > Streptococcus > Streptococcus gwangjuense_A. Next base: position 11,867 of record NZ_JAODJG010000038.1, on the reverse strand, counting down.
TAGCTTCTCCTTCACGGTCCGGGTCACTCGCCAGAAAGACTTTATTAGCTTTTTTGGCTTCTTTTTTCAAGTCATTGATGAGAGGACCTTTTCCTCGGATATTTATATATTGCGGTTCGTAATTATTTTCAATATCGACGGACATACTGGATTTCTTCAAATCACGGATATGCCCGACACTAGCTAAAACCTTGTAGTTTCTGCCTAGATATTTTTCAATCGTCTTAGCCTTAGCAGGCGACTCCACGATTACTAGATTTTTTTTAACTGTTGATTTTTTCTTTTTTGTTGCCGTAGCCACAGTATCACACCTTTTCAAAGTAATAAACTTTATAAAGTGTAAACCATTTTGGCATAACTGTCAAGACTTAGCTCCTATATATAGAAGAAAAGTTTGTCTAGTAAGCGGACTTTCTTCTTATAGTCAATGAAAATCAAAGAGCAAACTAGGAAGCTAGCCGCAGGCTGTACTTGAGTACGGCAAGGTGAAGCTGACGTGGTTTGAAGAGATTTTCGAAGAGTATTAAAATTCAAATTCCGCAAGAACATCCTGCCCGCTGGTTACCAATTTTGCTCCTTCTTGAATCAAATGATGGCATCCGTCTGATAGTCCATCTAAAATGCTACCAGGAATAGCAAAGACATCGCGCCCTTCTTCCATTGCTCGCTCACAGGTAATGAGACTACCTGAACGCATCTTAGCCTCTGCTACAATCACACCACGACAAAGTCCAGCAATGATGCGATTACGAGCAGGAAAATGAAATTTTAGAGGTTGTTCACCAGGTCCATATTCACTAAGAACCAGATGGTCATTGCCGATGTAGTCTTGCAAGCGTTTATTGGCTTTAGGATAAAACACATCCAGACCTGTTCCAATCACTGCAATTGTTTTTCCGCCATTCTGAAGAGCTGCCATATGAGCTGCTGTATCAATGCCCTTGGCTAATCCACTTACGATTACCAGTTCATTTTCCAAGCCTTGAATGACTTTTTCAACTGACTTAGCTCCCTGTTTGCTACAAGCACGACTGCCCACGACTGCTACCTTCGGGAATTTCAAGAGGTCAAGATTTCCCTTGTAAAATAAAAGTACAGGTGCATCGTATATTTCACTCAAATCCCAAGGGTAACAGTCATCTAAAATAGAGAAAGATTGAAATTTTTGAAATTCTTTCTCCAAATGCGCATCGTCTATCTGAAAATAACGTTCCATAAAAACGGCTGGATTTCGGCAACCTGATATATCTGCAATATCACCTAGCAACAGTTCTTGATCAACATTTTCACCGTATTCTAGGACATTCAAAATCTGTTGATTGGTCAAACCTGATTTTTTTAACTTATAGATTTCATAGTTTGTGATTTTCATAAATATCTCCATTTCTTTTTCTACCCATCTATTTATTCGTAAAAAAATAAAAAAGAAGACCATTTGATCTTCTTTTTTAGTTATCTTTGTTGTTTGATATTTAAAGTCTATCAACAATAAAATGTTTTTCTTTATACTTCTACTCTTCATCCATACTCAAGACGCTAAGGAAAGCTTCTTGTGGAACTTCTACTGATCCGATGGCTTTCATACGCTTCTTACCTGCTTTTTGTTTTTCAAGGAGTTTGCGTTTACGAGAAACGTCACCACCATAACATTTAGCAAGTACGTTCTTACGAAGGGCCTTGATATCTGTACGAGCCACAATCTTGTGTCCAATTGCAGCTTGAATTGGTACCTCAAATTGTTGACGAGGGATAATTTTCTTAAGCTTATCAACGATGAGTTTCCCACGTTCGTAAGCAAAATCCTTATGAACGATGAAGCTAAGGGCATCCACCTTGTCTCCGTTGAGAAGGATATCCATTTTCACCAGCTTAGATGGGCGGTACTCTGACAATTCGTAGTCAAAGCTTGCATAACCACGTGTCGAAGACTTGAGTTTATCAAAGAAGTCAAAGACGATTTCAGCAAGTGGAATTTGATAGATAACATTGACACGGTTATCATCGATATAATCCATAGTTACAAAGTCCCCACGCTTACGCTGTGCCAACTCCATCACTGCTCCAACAAACTCCTGTGGTACCATGATTTGCGCCTTAACATAAGGCTCTTCAATGGTCGCAATCTTGGTTGGGTCTGGGAATTCAGATGGGTTAGACACATCCATAGACTCACCGTCGGTCAAATTAACTTTATAGATAACAGATGGAGCTGTCATGATGAGGTCAATGTTGAACTCACGTTCCAAACGCTCTTGGATAACATCCATATGGAGAAGGCCAAGGAAACCACAACGGAAACCAAATCCAAGTGCCTGAGATGTTTCTGGTTCAAACTGAAGACTAGCATCATTCAGTTGCAATTTTTCAAGCGCTTCACGTAGGTCATTGTACTTGTTTGACTCGATAGGATATAGCCCCGCAAAGACCATAGGATTCATCTGCTTGTAACCATGTAATGGCTCTGCCGCAGGATTGGTTGCCAAGGTAACGGTATCACCCACACGAGTATCCTGAACCGTCTTGATAGACGCTGCAATATAACCAACGTCACCAGTCGCAAGGAAATCACGACCAACTGCCTTGGGTGTAAAGATACCGACTTCCGTAACATCAAAAGTCTTGCCATTACTCATAAGTTGAATCTTATCGCCAGGTTTAACCACCCCGTCCATAACACGAACTTGAAGGATAACCCCACGGTAAGCATCGTAAACAGAGTCGAAAATCAAGGCCTTAAGTGGAGCCGTCACATCACCCGTTGGTGCTGGTACTTTTTCTACGATTTGCTCGAGGATTTCTTCAATACCGATACCAGCCTTGGCAGAAGCCAATACTGCTTCACTGGCATCCAAACCAATGACATCTTCAATCTCAGTACGCACGCGCTCTGGATCTGCAGCTGGCAGGTCAATTTTGTTAATGACTGGCATGATTTCCAAATCATTGTCCAAGGCTAGATAAACGTTGGCAAGGGTTTGAGCCTCAATCCCTTGAGCGGCATCAACCACCAAAATCGCCCCCTCACAGGCAGCGAGCGAACGTGAAACTTCATAGGTAAAGTCTACGTGCCCCGGCGTGTCAATCAAGTGGAAAATATAAGTTTCCCCATCTTTGGCAGTATAATTCAGCTCAATGGCATTCAACTTAATGGTAATCCCACGTTCCCGCTCTAGATCCATACTGTCCAAAAGCTGTGCCTGCATTTCACGGCTTGAAACCGTCTCTGTTTTTTCCAAAATGCGGTCTGCTAGAGTTGATTTCCCGTGGTCAATATGGGCGATAATAGAGAAGTTACGGATCTTCTCCTGTCGTTTTTTCAATTCTTCTAAGTTCATGATTCTCTTCCTTTCAGGGTATCTATTTATTATAAATTGTTTTTGACATTTTGACAAGACCATACCCTGCTAGGAGTACTAATCTTCAGCGACAAAGCCGTCATTCTCAATAAAGTGATGTTCTGTCATCCCTTGGTCTGTAAAGACGATTCCATGAAGGACACCACCATAAACAGCTCCTCCGTCCATCCCAATCTTGCCATCTTCTGTAGTCCAAAGCTCAGCTGTACCACGCTCTTGCTTCAACAAACCATAAACTGGTGTGTGACCAAAGACGATGATTTTTCCAGTATGATTTTCTGCTTCGTGGAATGGTTTTCTGAGCCAGACCTTTTTATAATCTGTGGTTTCATGCCAGTCATTCAAGGTCAAATCAATACCTGCGTGAACAAAGATATACTTATCTGTCTCTACCACAAAAGGCATTTGACGAATAAATTCGACCAAATCCGCTGCTTCAGAAGCAACACGCTTAGCATCCTCAATCCCGTCAACTGGTGCATCCAAGGGACGACCTAGGATAGAGTTAATGGTTGTATCTCCACCATTTCGACGATAATGGTCATAACTTTCTTCTGGGTCATCTAGCCAAGTCAAAAACATATACTCATGGTTTCCTGATAAACAGATCGCCCCTTGATTGTCCACTAAGTCCTTGACCATTTCAAGAACACGTCGACTATCCTCACCACGGTCAATCAAGTCCCCTAGAAAGAGCAACTGGGTCTGACCATCCCATGTTTTGAGAAGGTCTTCCAGCATCCCTGCTTTTCCATGAACATCTCCAATTACATAATAGTCTATCATCTTATTTCTCCCTGTTTCTCAACAATTCTCTGGCTTGTGTCAGGGCTGCTTCCGTCACATCATCACCTGCCAACATTTTAGCAAGTTCCTTCACTCGCTCTTCAACCGTCAAGAGACGAACAGTCGAAACTGTTGAATGGTCATTACTAATCTTCTCAATAAAGAATTGATAATCCGCAATCGCAATCACTTGTGGTAAATGGGAAATAGCCAGAACCTGACCATGCTGACCAATTTTATGAATCTTCTGTGCAATAGCTTGGGCAACACGACCTGAAACTCCCGTATCCACTTCATCAAAGACAATACTTGTCTTGCCTTCTTTTCGTGAAAAGGCAGACTTAATGGCTAGCATGAGACGAGATAATTCCCCACCAGATGCAACCTTGACCAAGGGTTTAAAGTCTTCGCCAGGGTTGGTTGAAATGTAAAACTCGACCATTTCATTGCCCTCACGACTGAATTTGCCCTTGCTAAAACGAACTTGAAATTGGGCTTTCTCCATATAAAGGTCTTGAAGCTCTTGTTTAATCTCAGCTTCTAGCTGTTGAGCCAAGTCATGACGAGCAGATGCAAGCTGACCTGCCAAATCAACAAGATTGACTTCCAATTTCTTGAGCTCTGCTTCCATGTCCTCAGATGAAAGGTTATTTCCTGTCAAGAGATTGTATTCTTCCGTAATCTTGGCAAAATAAAGCAAGACATCGTCTACAGTCCCACCATACTTACGGGTAATGGTATGAAGGAGGTCCAAGCGATTCTCAACCTGCATGAGGCGATTGCCGTCAAAATCAAGATTCTCAATAATAGCTTCCAAACGTTTGCTAATGTCTTCTAAGACATAGTAGGTCTCAGACAGTGAGCTTGAAATTTCACGGTATTCAGGGTCGTACTCTTCGACACTTTCCATATCATTCATGGCTGAACGAACATTGGCTAAACTTGAAAACTCTTCATTGTCCAACATACTATAGGCATTGGTCAGCGTATCCGCAATGTTTTTATGGTTGAGGAGCTTCTCTCGCTCTTGGTTTAGAGCCAGGTCTTCTCCAGCCTGCAAGTTTGCCGCCTCAATCTCTGCCATTTGAAATTCCAACATTTCAATACGAGCCTTGTGTTCCTGTTGGTTTTTCTTGACTTCCAGAACCTGCTTGCGCATTTTACGGTAGGCATCAAAACTCGTCTGATAGGTTTCTTTCAAGTTCCAAAAAGCTGTATCACCAAATTCATCCAACATATGGATATGCAGTTGGGGACGCATTAACTCCTCTTGGTCATGCTGACCATGAATATCAACCAGATGTTGCCCAATAGAGCGCAAAACAGACAGATTAACCATCTGGCCATTCACACGGCTAATACTCCGACCATTTTGCAGAATTTCCCGACGGATGATAATTTCATCCCCCAATTCCAAACCTTTCTCGTCAAAAATTTCCTGTAAAAGGCGACTATTCTCAATTGAGAAAAGCCCCTCAATCTCTGCCTTTGGCGCACCATGACGAATAACATCTGTCGTCGCACGAGCTCCCAACATCATATTCATGGCATCAATGATAATTGACTTCCCTGCACCTGTTTCACCAGTCAGGACAGTCATACCTTTCTCAAAATTGAGGGAAATAGCCTCAATAATGGCAAAGTTTTTTATCGAAATTTCAAGTAACATACAGACCTACCAATTTTTTACTTGTTCAAAGATTTCCTCAGCTAGACTTTCACTTCTGGCAATGACTAAAATCGAGCTATCATCAGCTAAACAGCTAAAAATCTTGTCCGCAAAAGTCTCAATTAACTGAGCTTTTACAAAAGCTGTATTTCCTGGAATGACTTGAAGATTGATCATCTTATCCATCAATTCTGCTGATTCGATATTGTCTTCAGCCAATTGCAAACTTTTTACGATTGATTTTGGCAATTCATAGACATATGTATTGTCTCTCAAAGGAATTTTGACAATGCCTAGCTCTTTGATATCTCGTGATACCGTCGCCTGAGTGGCAGTGATGCCAGCCTCTTTCAAATGTTCTACAATTTCTTCTTGTGTACCGATTTGATAATCTGTAACAAATCGTCTAATTTTTTCAAGTCTCTCTTTTTTATTCATTTTTAAATTGACTATGCGCCCTCTCTACTACTTCTTCAATCTCAGCAAGAACCTGATTGCTTGCTGACTCTTCTTTTTTCAAATACGCTAAAAACTCAATATTTCCATGACCACCTTGGATGGGAGAAAAGTCCAAACCAAGGACTGAAAAACCTTCCTCTACTGCCATAGTTGTGACAGATTCAAGAACATTCTGGTGAACCTTGGAGTCTCGAATGATTCCATTTTTCCCAATCTGCTCACGTCCTGCTTCAAACTGGGGCTTAACCAAAGCCACAACCTGACCTTGATTAGCCAACACACGGTGCAAGGCCGGAAGAATCAGACTAAGGGAAATGAAACTCACGTCAATGCTGGCAAAGCTCGGTTCCTGCTTGAAATCAGTCTTTTCAGCATAGCGGAAATTGAACTGCTCCATGCTGACAACCCGTGGGTCTTGGCGTAATTTCCAAGCCAACTGATTGGTACCAACATCGACTGCAAAGACCAACTCAGCACCATTTTGCAGCATGACATCGGTAAATCCTCCAGTAGAAGCACCGATATCAATCGTTGTTGCCCCTTCCACTGACAAATCAAAGACCTGCAAAGCCTTTTCTAATTTCAAACCACCACGACTGACATACTTGAGTTTCTCGCCCTTGAGTTTTAGCTCGGTGTCATCTGGAATTTTCTCTCCTGGCTTGTCAAACCGTTCTCCGTTAAGGACTGCTACGACTAGTCCAGCCATTACACCACGCTTGGCTTGTTCTCGCGTTTCAAACAAGCCCTGTTTATAAGCTAGTACATCCACTCTTTCCTTAGCCATTGATTCTCAAACTTTCTACTACACTTACAATCGATTCTATCTCAAAAGGAACCTGCTGAGCAATTTCTTCTAATTTGGCATTAGCTTGATCCAAGGTTTGGTTACAAAAGGCAATGGCCTCTTCTAAGCCCAACAAAGCTGGATAGGTTGATTTTTCAGCCTGCAGGTCCTTTTGTGGTGTCTTGCCGATTTCCTCAAAACTAGCTGTCACATCCAGTACATCATCTCGAACTTGAAAAGCAAGACCAATTAGTTCCCCAACAGTTTTCAGCTTCGCCTGCATTTCAGGTGCCAATTCGGCTATAATGGCAGCTGCTTGGAAGGGATAGGCTAGTAACTTTCCAGTCTTATTAGCATGGATGGTCTGGAGTTCTTCCAAAGACAATTGCTGATGTTCGCCTTCCATATCCAAAACCTGCCCTGCCACCATGCCCAAACTTCCTGAAGCAAGAGATAAGTTGGCAATCAAGTCCACCTTGATCTGACTTGGCAAATCTGCCTGCGCTATCAAAGCATAGGGATCTAGGAACAAGGCATCTCCAGCCAAAATGGCCATAGCTTCACCGAATTTCTTGTGATTGGTCAAGCGTCCCCGACGGTAATCATCATCATCCATGGCAGGAAGATCATCATGAATCAGGCTACCTGTATGAATCATTTCCAAGGCAGCAGCCACCTGCGCGTGAGCAGGTTTGATAGCAACCTGCAAGGCTTCCAAAACTTCTAACAGAAGAAAAGGCCGAATACGCTTGCCACCAGCATGAATGGAATAGAGAACAGACTCTCGCAAACTAGAGGCAAACTGCTGGTCTCCATAAAAGTCTTCCAAGGCCGACTCGACAAGAGCTAATTTTTCTTGCTTCTTCATTCAAAATCACTTTCTGTTCCGTCTTCTTGTATGACCTTAACCAAGGTCTTTTCAGCCTTGTCCAACGTCGCTTGGAGCTCTTTTGACAAGACCATACCCTTTTGAAAGGCAGCAATCGCATCTTCCAAAGCAACCTCACCATTTTCCAAACTTTGGACAATGGTTTCCAGTTCTGCTAGATTTTCCTCAAATTTCTTTTGTTTTGACATCTTTAACCTCTAATTCTACTTGACCATCTCGCATCAAAAGCGTCACTTGGTCTTTTTTCTTCAAACTCTCAACCGAATCAACTACGGACTCTTCTTTTTTGACAATAGCATAGCCACGCGCCACGATACGACTGGTATCCAACATGAGTAAGGCTTCTGATAATCTCTTAACTTCAGCAACCTTGGCATCATAAACCAGCGCCATTTGGCTACGGAGAAGCTTGTCCAACTGACCTAGACGGTCTTGATAGCGTTGGATTTTGGTAACGGGTGATAATTGTACCAGTCGATGCGTCCTTGCTTGTACTGTCTGTTTGTTATCAGAAATCCGTGTTCGCAAACTTTGTTTTAAGCGCAGTTGCAGCTGATCCAAGCGTTGCAAATAACCATCATACAAACGCTCTGGCTGTCTAAAGATAACAGACTGACTGCATTTTTTCAAAGCTTCTTGTTTCTTCGATAGGACATTTCGGACTGCCGTTGCCATCCGCTTTTCCTGATTTTGCAAATGAGCTAATAGATCCAACTTGGTCACAGGTGTTGCTAGTTCAGCTGCCGCTGTCGGCGTCGCAGCGCGGCGATCTGCCACAAAATCTGCCAAGGTCACATCCGTCTCATGTCCCACACTAGAAATGATTGGCAAACGAGATTCAAAAATAGCTCGCACCACAATTTCTTCGTTAAAGGCCCAGAGATCCTCTATGGAACCACCACCACGACCAATAATCAGCAAATCCAAATCGTCCCGTTGATTGGCACGCGCAATATTTCGAGCAATTTCCTCCGCAGCCCCTTCACCTTGAACCTTGGTCGGATATAAGAGAATGTCCACACCTGGAAAGCGCCTGCTGACGGTCGTGATAATATCTCGAATAACAGCTCCACTACGACTGGTCACCACACCAATTCTCTTAGAAAATTGAGGAAGAGGTTGCTTGAAGCGTTCTTGAAACAGACCTTCTTCTGTCAATTTTTTCTTGAGTTGTTCAAACTGAATCGCAAGCGCACCAACTCCATCAGGCTCTGCCTTTTCAATGATGATGGAGTAGCTACCACTCGGCTCATAAACCTGCACGCGCCCAATTACATTGATCTTCATTCCTTCTTCCAGATCAAAGCCTAATTTCTGATAAATCCCAGACCAGATGGTCGCTTGAATGACTGCATGATCATCCTTTAGGGAGAAATATTGGTGAGTAGGTCGTTTACGAAAGTTGGAAACTTGACCAGTTAAATAGACCCGTTCCAAATAAGGGTCTTTATCGAATTTCATTTTCAGATACTTGGTCAAAGTTGTTACCGATAAATACTTTTCCATCTCCACCTACTATTCATTTTCTTGCTCTTTCATGGGTATTATTATACCAAAAATATGCCTAAAAATCTCCATTTATGTACCATTATGAGGGAAAAATAGAAAAAGGAGGCAAGGCCTCCACATCTGATTATTTGCTGTTTCGAGCTTCTTCCAAAATCTTTGCAATCTTGGTCGTCAACAGGTCAATAGCCACTGTATTGCTGACTCCCTCAGGAATGACGATATCAGCATAACGCTTGGTTGGCTCGATAAACTGATGGTACATGGGCTTGACCACACCTAAATACTGGTCAATTACACTATCCAAACTACGGCCACGCTCTTCCATATCGCGCTTGATACGACGAATAATGCGCACATCATCATCTGTATCCACAAAAATCTTGATATCCATCAAATCACGCAGACGCTTATCCTCCAAGACCAAAATCCCCTCAACGATAAAGACATCTTGAGGCTCTTGACGATAGGTCTTACTGCTTCGTGTATGCTCTGTATAATCGTAAGTCGGGATGTCGACCGGACGCCCTGCCAACAACTCCTTAATCTGCTCAATCATCAAGTCTGTATCAAAAGCAAAAGGATGGTCGTAGTTGGTTTTGACACGCTCTTCAAAGGTCAAATGAGACTGATCCTTATAATATGAATCATGCTCAATCATGGAAATCTTTTCATCAGGGAAATGCGATAAAATGGCTCTTGAAACACTGGTCTTACCACCACCAGAACCACCTGTCACTCCGATAATGATTGGTCTATTTTGCATGCTATCCTCCGTTTTTTTATCCGTGGTCTATTCTATCACATTTTTTACAAAATTTATAGTCTGGTTTGGATAATCTAGGGGAAACAATTCCAATTCCTGCACCCCAATTATTCTAGCTAAAAACCTTCCTTGGCTTGTAGAGATTGTCTCGCTTTTCTAGAATGGCTAGCAATTTGTCATCTTCAAAGGCAGCCAATTCTTGGTCTGTTTGGTCGAGCTCGATAAAACGACCAAAGCACACTTCTGTAGCCTGTTCTGGACTTAGGAAAACTTTGACAAGGTCGCCTGTCCCAATCTCTAGAGGATGGAGAAAGTCCAATTGGCCAGCCTCCACTTTCCCAGCAATTTCTTCCAAGGTAAGAGCGTCTTCTAGTTGCAAACCGGCTGCACTAGTACGAGTCAGATGTGACATATGGGCCGCAAAGCCAAGCTTCTCTCCCAAATCAACTGACAAGGTACGGATGTAAGTCCCTTTACTGCATTTTACACGAAAAGTAAAGCGTGCAAGATGACCCTCATAAGAAATCGGACTTGTCCGCTCAAATTGATAAATGGTAACTTGACGTTCTGGACGCTCCACTTCCTGACCTGCACGCGCATACTCATAGAGCTTGCGACCATTAACCTTAACAGCTGAATACATAGGTGGTATCTGGGTAATAGGCCCAGTCAAGCTAGCAATCGCTTCATCGACAAGCTTTTCATCCAAGGGCGATAAAACAGGTGTCTCTGCGACCACTTCCCCACTAGCATCCTCTGTCGTCGTTGAATAGCCAAGAGTGATTTCCCCCTCATAGACCTTTCCCTCATCCTGCATAAACTCGACCATGCGTGTTGCCTTGCCAACCGCAATGGGCAAAACACCCACCACATCCGGATCCAGAGTCCCACCATGACCAATCTTTTTGGTCCCCAAAATCTTACGCAGTTTAAAAACCGCATCATGCGAGGTCATCCCCTCTTCTTTTTTTAAGTTGATAATACCGTTCATTTTTGCTTTCTAATTCCCTTTTCACTTTACATCAACATATTCTATCTTAGACAGATTTTAAAACTATATCAGCTCATTTTTCTAAATACTTCCTAGCTTCCTGAACATAAAAGAGTTCTGGATTTTCATGGGCGATACTTTCAAACAAACTACGGGCACGAGCTTCATCTCCTTTTAATTGGGCATTGAGAGCGCCATAATAAGAAAACACGATTCGAGCTAGCTTACTTTCTGGTTCAGTAATGTCGAAGTAGTCGTTCGCTTCTTTATTGAACACAATATCTTTTATGGCTTGGGCTTGAGCAACAAGTGTAGCTTTGCCTCCTTTAAAATCTGGTGCCTTGGACAATTGTTCCTCAAAGAAAGCAATATCTTGCGCATCTTGAAGATGAATGGAAACTGTTAATAGTTCAAAGCTTGATATTAAAAACGCAGGGGTTCTGAATCTCTTCCAAATTTTTTTCAAATCATATTTGGACATATTTTCCTTGGCAGCTTGAAAATCTCCTTTTAAATAAGCCACTCGACCTTGGATAATTTGGTAATTCTCACGATATGTTGCCCTAAAGGGCTTAATAGATTTTTCTGATTGAACTCTTAACATGTCTTCATATAGCTTAAGATCAATAGAATCGTGTAACACTAGAACAATAACTTT